>JAXJVC010000416.1:0-1626 GCA_036308745.1 Oscillospiraceae bacterium
ATGAAAAAATGCAAATACTGCCAGGCGGATCTTGCAGAGAATGGAACCTTCTGCCCCAAGTGCGGCAAGGACAACGCCGAGGAGGTCGCACCTGAGGAAACTGTGGTAAGCGTTCCCGAGGAAGTTGTTGAGGCTGCCTCTGTGGAAGAGGAAGCAACTGCCCCGGAGACTGGGGAGGAAGCAGTCCCTGTGGAGGAAAACCGGGAAGAAGCGCAGGAAGAGCCTGTCCAGATCAAGGAGGGTGCCAAGGCAACTCCCGGTAAGATCGCCCTGGCTGTTGTGGCGGTGGTGGCGTTGCTTGCCCTGCTGATCGCCCTGCTGGTGACCGGCCTGGGTGGTACGGAGAAGCCCCTGGATGCTACCGAGTCCGCTGCCACCGTGGCAACGGAGGGTGCGCAGACCACAGAACCCACCATTCCTGCAACCATCCCTGCTGACGGCAACCCCGATGACGAGACCTGCAAGGGTACCTACACCGCCTCTGACGAGGAAGTGATCGCTGCGGCAGATAAAGTGGTGGCAACGGTCGGTGAGTACGAACTGACCAACTCACAGCTTCAGGTTTACTACTGGCTGGAGGTTCAGAATTTCCTGGGCAATTACGGCTCCTACGCCTACTACTTTGGCCTGGATTACAACCAGCCCCTGGATACCCAGGTCTGCGGCCTGACCGGCACCGGAACCTGGCAGCAGTATTTCCTGGCATGCGCTCTGCGCTCCTGGCAGAACTACCGGGGCCTGGCTGCGGAAGCTGCACAGAACGGCTTCGTGCTGGAGGAGGAACTGCAGAAGGAACTGGATGCCCTGCCGGAGACCTTTGCGGAAAACGCAGCTGCCAACGGTTTTGCCGATGCCCAGGCATATCTTGCCTACAACGTGGGCAGCGGCGCAAAGCTGGAGGATTACTACCACTTCATGGAGCTGTATTATCCCGGCTTCTTCTACTTCGACAGTCGCTGCCAGGAGTTTGCTCCCAGCGACGAGGAGATCGAGGCTTTCTTTGCGGAGAATGAAGCGCAGTATGCTGAAAACGGCATCACCAAGGACGGCCGCTATGTGGATGTGCGCCACATCCTGGTATCTGTAGAGGGCGGCACCACCGATGCAGAGGGTAATATCATCTACTCTGACGAAGAGTGGGAGACTTGCCGGGCCGCAGCCCAGGCCATTCTGGACGAATGGTTGGCAGGGGACAAGACCGAGGACAGCTTTGCTGCATTGGCAAACGAGAAGTCTACCGATCCCGGCTCCAACACCAACGGCGGCCTGTATACCGATGTGACCGAGGGTCAGATGGTCCAGCCCTTTAACGACTGGTGCTTCGATGAGAGTCGCCAGTATGGCGACTACGGTCTGGTCCAGACCAGCTATGGCTATCATGTCATGTTCTTTGTGGAGAGCCGCCCCATCTGGAAGGTCAACGCAGAGACCGACCTGATCAAGCAGATGGCAAACGATCTGCTGGCAGAGGTCAACGAAAAGTATCCTCTGGAAGCGGACTATAAGTCCATCCTGCTGAGCTATATCGACCTGGGCGCATAATATGCGAGTCGAAGGTTAATACCAGCAAAAATCCAACAGATGTGTCATCCTGAGCGGAGCCGAAGGATCTTCGCACTTGCAAAC
>JAXJVC010000417.1:0-4251 GCA_036308745.1 Oscillospiraceae bacterium
AGCCTTGGGGCGGAGGAGCTGTGCAAGCTGGGAGAGGAAAGATTTCTGACGGGCGGGGGGCCGTCTTCCGGTTCTTCTTCGTTGTTGTGCCATGGCGGTTACTCCGTGGTGTACTGGGTGATGATGAAGACCTGCTCCAGGGCGTCGATGTCGGCGGCGGCCTCCAGCAGGGCGAACTTGGCCACGCCGGTCTCCTCAAAGCCTGCGTCCACCACATAGCCCATGATCAGGCCCCGGGGGTACACGGTGGAACCGGAGGTCACGATCTGGTCCTGGTTACGGATGATGGCGTCGGAGGGCAGGTAGTTCATTTTCAGCAGGGTCTCCGCGCCGTCGATGTAGCCGCCCTTGACCATGCCGTTGTAGCCGGAGGCGGCGATGGTGCCGGAGATCTCCAGGGTGGAGTCCAGGACGGTTTTGACCACGGCGTAGTTCAGGCCTACTTCGGTGACCAGGCCTACCACTTCGCCGTTGGCGGTGATGGCGCACATATTTTCCGCAATGCCGGAGGAGGAACCCCGGTTGATGGTGTAGGTGCTGGACCAGTCGGTGGAGCTCCAGCCGATGATGTAGGCATCCACCAGCTCATAGTCCTCGTGGGTAGCCTTCAGGTCCAGCAGGGCCCGCAGGCGCTGGTTTTCACGGGAAACGGCGTCGGCCTGACGGGCCACGTCCTCCATTTCCGCGATGTCGGCCTTCAGGGCCTCGTTTTCTGCCGCCAGAGCTTCGTACTGGAACATATAGCTGTAGTACTTCTCGGCGGTGCTGGTGAGGGCGTTGCCCACGGCCCGGAAGGGGGTCAGGACACCCTGGATCACCAGGTTGGGGATGCTCTGGTTGGTGACGCCTGCCACCACCGCCAGGGCGGCGCTGACCAGGACGGCAAGAACCAGGATGATACGCACCTTGGTGCTGAATAAATGTCGCATAGGAAAACCTCCATGTTCTTGTGCTATGCAGGGGCGGATGGGGGTATCGGCCCTTACAGGAATAATTCAGGGATCATTTCTTTCAGAACCTTGCCCAGCCGGCAGACGGGGAGGCCCATTACATTATAATAGTCGCCGGCCATGCGCTCGCAGAACAGGGCGGCGCCCCCCTGGATGCCGTAGGCGCCGGCTTTGTCCATGGGTTCGCCGCTTTCCACATAGCGGGCGATCTCTTTTTCCGTTAAAGGGCGGAAGTGCAGGTCGGTGACTTCCGTGAAGGTGCGCGTTTCGCCGCCCCGGAGGACGCTGCAGCCGGTCATGACCTGGTGGTCCCGGCCGGACAGGAGCCGGAGCATGGCATGGGCCTCCTCTTTCGTCCGGGGCTTGCCCAGGACGGTGCCCTGACAGACCACGATGGTGTCCGCGGCGATGACGATGTCGTCCTCGTCGTGAGGAATTGCCAGGGCTTTCAGGGCGCTGACCCGGGCAACCTCCTCGAAGGGGGGCTTGCCGGGGTCCATAGTCTCATCGATATCCGCCGCCCGGATGATGAAGGGGATGCCGAAGAGGGAGAGAAGCTCCTTCCGGCGGGGGGAAGCGGAAGCTAATATTAAATGCATTTCAATTCCTTTCGCAGATACAATAATGCAAAATGCAGAATGCAGAATTATTTATTTTGACTTGCGGTTCTGCAAATTGCTGTTAACAGACTGATCAATTCCTGAACATCCTGATCCAAACTGGTAAATTGGGATTTGCTGATGTATTCGGTTCGATACAGAAGCTT
The DNA here is from genome assembly GCA_036308745.1 of Oscillospiraceae bacterium. Classification (GTDB taxonomy): domain Bacteria; phylum Bacillota; class Clostridia; order Oscillospirales; family Oscillospiraceae; genus Faecousia. Next base: position 1,717 of record JAXJVC010000417.1, read on the forward strand.
CAGCCAATACTCTGTTTCATTGGCTTCTTTCAAGGCAATGCACATTTTAGCAGTAAAATCTGCTTTGCTCTTGCCCTTCTGAGCTTCGGATACGTTAGCGCCAATACTGGTTCCACAGCGCAAAAGCTGCTTGGAAATCACATACTCCTTATGCTCTCTCGTGAGATACTTGTACAAATTCACGATTCTGACCGCAAATTCAAAACTTTTATGCAAGGAAGTATTCTTGTCCATAATATCAATTCTGCATTTTGCACTCTGCATTCTGCATTCCAGTTTATTCTACGCCTCTGAGGTACAGTCCTCTGGTGCAGGCGCCGGGATCGAAGGGGGTGGGTTCCAGGTAGTCGCTGAGGATCCGGTCCACTTCCCGGGCGTTTTCCGTGGTGAAGGACAGGCGGATGGCCCAGACGCCCAGCTTTGCCAGGTCGTCCTGGCGGTCCAGCCAACTCAGCTTTTTGCCGTTGAGCAGAACGCTCCGGCAGGAATTTCCGTCCTTGATAATGGGGAACTCCGCGCCGGTCTTGTCCATGAGCTTGGCGGGACCCAAATGGCAGGCGCACTCGCCGGTGCGGTTCTTGATCAGGCAGTGCTCCGTTACCATCAGGGGCAGGCGGCCGTAGGCGATCAGCTCGGTGTTCACGGCCTTGCTCATGTCCCGGATCTGGGGCAGGGTGGCTTCAAAGCTGACGGTGGCGGAGGACAGCTCCAGCGTACGCATCATATTCATGGCGGCGGAGTTGTAGAGGTTCAGGCCAAAATCGCCGTGGATCCGCATCCCGGCTTCCCGGGCGGGGATCAGCAGGCCCAGATTGCCCACCAGTACATCCTTGATACCCAAGTCCCGCAGGTCGGACAGCTGGTGCTGCAGCTTGGGCAGCTCGCCGTCGTGGACGATCCGGGGCAGAACCGCTGCCACACGGCCCCGGCGCAGCAGGGTCTGCAGCAGCTTCATGTCATCCAGCAGGATATGAACGGGGACATAGAGCATGGTGGATTCGGTATGCAGCAGCTTGGGGGTGAGCTGCTCCCGGGAGGTGACCTGGATGGTCAGACCGGGAATGCCCTTGGGACCGGGGAATTTCTCCACAGGGGCGGGACGGCGCAGGGGCTTATCCTCCCGCCGGGCCCGGAGGGCGGTCATCTGATTGAGAACATCCCGGCGCATACCGTTGATGGCGGCGGCGGAAATGGTCAGACCGGGGTCAACATGGGTGCGGACCTCCACACAGCGGTAGGGGGTTCCGCCGGTCTTGGCGATGCGCTGGGCCAGAGCCGCGCCGGTGAGAGGTACGTTCCTGGCCAGTTCCGGCATGGGACCCTGCACCTGACACATCCGGCCCTCAGGGTCGAAGGCGGTGAGGGAACTGCCGTCCACGGACACCACGCCCCGGAAGGAAATGTCCACAAGCTGGGTCTCGCCGGCTTCGTAGGAGTTCCGGGCAGCCTGGAGCCACTGGGGGTCCTCCTGCACATCCTCCCGGATGCCGAACATCTTCCGGTCCACCCGCTGGGTGTAATAGCCGTCGGTAAAGCCCTGGCGGTTGAAGGCATTCATCAGGGCATCGGTCATGGGCTTGGTGACAACGCCCTCGTCCAGAGCCTTGCGGTAAACGGCGGTGACGGTGGCCACATATTCCGGCTTCTTCATCCGGCCCTCCAGCTTGATGGAGGCAACGCCCATCTCCTGCAGCTCCTGCAGGTAGTGGACCAGGCAGTTGTCCTTCAGGCTCAGGGGGTACTTGTCCTCCCAGTGGGTGTAGCCGTAGGTCTGACGGCAGGGCTGGGCGCAGCGGCCCCGGTTGCCGGACCGGCCGCCGATCATGGCGGACATATAGCACTGGCCGGAATAGCACATACACAGGGCGCCGTGGGCAAAGACCTCGATCTCGATGGGAGAATTGGCGCAGATATAGCGGATCTCCTCCCGGCTCAGCTCCCGGCTCAGCACCACCCGCTTCAGACCCATGGCGGCGCACAGCTGCACCCCGGGCAGGGAATGGACGGTCATCTGGGTGGAGCCGTGGATGGGGATATGGGGGGCGATCTGGCGACAAAGCTGCACAATGCCCAGGTCCTGGACGATGAATGCGTCCACGCAGCTTAAGGCGGCCTGGCGGATCAGCTCCGCGGCATCCTCCATCTCCCGGTCGGATACCAGGGTGTTCAGGGTCAAATGGACATCCACACCCCGGATGTGGCAGTATTTTACTGCCTCCTTCAGGGTCTGGGGGGTAAAGTTTTTCGCGCTCTGCCGGGCGTTGAAGGCCCCGCAGCCTAAGTAAACGGCATTGGCTCCGTTCTGCACTGCTGCCCGCAGGGCATCCATGGAGCCGGCCGGTGCCAGCAATTCGATCATAGTCTTCTCTCCATTATGGTATACTTAAGCACATTATAACATAAGTGTTTGAAAACTTCCACCCTTTCCGGGGCAATTCAAGAAAAATTAATATGCTTATTGACGGATCGAAATGTTGGTTTTGTGGAATCGCAGGGGGCGATGCCCACTGCCCCGGATCGTCGAAAAGCACATGG
>JAXJVC010000418.1:0-8964 GCA_036308745.1 Oscillospiraceae bacterium
TCATAGTGGTTGTGGAGGATCGCCTCGTTGTTTCGTGCCAGCATCATAACTGCGATGGCAGAGCAGTGGTCGGAAGCGCGCTCCAGATAGGTCAGGGTCTCCATAAACACCAAACCGCTGCTGATGGAACAGGCACCGCTCTTCAGGCGCTTGGTGTGCCGGTCCCGGAGGATCATAACCATATCGTCGATGGTCTCTTCCAGAGGCTCAATGCTCTTGGCCATTTCATTGTCATCGGTGGCAAAAGCAGATACGGTGATGTCCAGGATCTCATTGACGGCAGAGCAGATGATCTCCAGCTCCCGCTTGGCAGCATCGGAGAAAGAGGCGGCATCCTTGGTCAGCCGTTCGGACAGCTCCACCAGATTGGTGGCATAGTCGCCAATACGCTCAAAGCTGGGCACGGTCTGCAGCAGCATATCCACCTGACGGTCATCCAGTTCCACTTCCACTGCCTTGCTCAGGCCAATAAGGAACCGGTCGGACCGATCCGCAAACTGATCCAGGCACTCCTCATCGGAGTTGATCTTTTCAACCTCCGCAGGGTCACCCTTGATCAGAACATCACAGGACTTAGCGAAATTGGTCTTGGCAATATTACCCATGGCAGCCACAGCTTTGGTCGCCTCGGCAACTGCCACAGCGGGAGAAATATACAGCTTTTCGTCCAGGGTGTGCAGCTCGGGATGGCGGTGTTCCCGCTCCTTTTCGTCCTTCACGATGAGCATGGACAGCTTCACCATCCAGTCGGCAAAGGGGATCAGCACCACGGCAGTCAGCAGATTAAATACGGTCTGGAAGTTTGCGATCCCGCCGCTGTCAACGTTGGCCATCCAAAATTCTGCGCCAAACACAGCCAACTTCTGCATGATGGACATAACGATCATAAACAGAATAGTGCCGATGGTGTTGAAGGCAATGTGGACAACGCCGGTACGCTTGGCATCCTTGGAGGAGCCAATGGAACACACCATAGCAGTAGTAACGCAGGTACCCAGGTTGATGCCCATGATCACAGGATAAGCCATGGCAAAGGTGATGCCGGAACCGGGAACGGATGCCACCGTCTGGAGCATACCCACCGTTGCGGAAGAACTCTGGACAATGACTGTCAGCACCAGACCGAACAGGATGCCGAACAAAGGATTTCCCAGGAAACCAACAAAAGCGGTAAAGGCATCGGTGCCGATCAGAGGCTTCACACCATCCGTCATCAGATTCAGGCCCACAAACAGGACACCAAAGCCGATGCAGATGTCACCGATGGTCTTGGAGGATTTGTTCTTGATGAACATGATCAGAACGATACCAGCCACCAGCGCAATGGGTGCCAGGGTATCTGTATCGAACAGCCACAGCAGCCAGCTTCCATCAGACTCAATGGAACCCAGACGGATAATCTGGGCGGTAACGGTAGTGCCGATGTTGGCACCCATGACGATGGACACAGCCTGCTTCAGGTTCAGCACGCCTGCGCCGATCAGGGCCACAGTAAGAACGATGGTAGCGGTAGAACTCTGAATGACCGCAGTGACCAGAGCACCGGTGAGGACACCCATGACCACATTACCTGTCACCTTTTCCAGCACCCGTTTCAGTGCTGCGCCGGAGCTGTTCTTCAGGCCGTCGCCCATGACCTCGATGCCGTAGAGGAACATGGCCAGGCCACCCAGAAGCTGAATAATGGCAGTTAAAATCTCCATATAGAACTCCTAATATCTCTTTTGAAATTGCCCATTGGGCATAAATCATTATAAAGAATTTTCCCCAAAAAGTATAGTGACAAAATTAGTGCAATTCTATCCATTCCATTTGCGCAGTTTTGACAAAAACGTCAATTATTTTCCCGTGGAGCCAAAGCCTCCGCTGTTCCGCACCGTGTCGGTCAGATCCTCTGCCGTTTCGTAGGCGGGAGTCAGCACCGGAGTGATGATAAACTGAGCGATCCGCTCGCCGTTCTCAACGGTCTGGGGCTGGCTGCCGTGGTTGTAAAGCACCACAGTAATCTCCCCACGGTAGTCGCTGTCCACAACGCCCACCTTGTTGGCAGGGGCCAGACCCCGCTTGCAGGCCATGCCGCTGCGGGCATAGATCAGCCCCGCGCAGCCCTTAGGAACCTCCAGAGCAATGCCGGTCGGCAGAAATGCGGACCCGCCGGGCGCAATGGTCACAGGTGCCTCCAGGCAGGCATACAGGTCGGCGCCGGCTGCTTCCGCAGTACCGTATGTGGGGAGTTTGGCCCCCTCCCGAAGAATTTTCACACGAATGCTTTCCATTATTTCATACCCTTTCCCTCTCCCTGCCAATCTTCCCAGAGAACGACCTGACCCGCCTTGAGGGAGGCAGGAACATCGATCAGCCGCTGGTTTTCGGAACCTCGGAACCGCAGAGACAGATTCTTTTTCGCTTCGATAAAGGGACCGTCCACCAGAACGTCCAGATAGCTCAGATACTCAGAAGTATCTCCCAGCCGCCCGGACAGGATGTCCCGGTCAAACAGATACCCGGAAAATGCCCAGATGCTTTTTTCCGGCATTTCCTTCTTGATTTGCCGCAGCAGTTCCACCACAGCCCCCTGATTCTGAGGCTCAAAAGGTTCGCCGCCCAGCAGGGTCAGGCCCCGGATATAAGCAGGCCGCAGCATTTCCAGGATGGAATCAATGGTCTCCTGGGTAAAAGGCTGGCCGTAGTCAAAATCCCAGGCTACTTCGTTGAAGCAGCCGGGACACCGGTGGGTGCAGCCGGAAACAAACAGGCTCACCCGAACGCCGGGGCCGTTGGCAATGTCACAATTTTTAATGGTTGCGTAATTCATTTCTTATCTCCTAACCCCGAAAACCACCGGAAGGTCATGGGCCACACCAGCCCCGCCACCATCACGATGAGGAAATATCGCACCGACCGGGCTGCCATATGCCCTGCAAAAAGGGCTTCCAACGGCGTCCGCAGAACTTCCTTCACCAGCAGCACCACCCCAAGACCGCCCACGGTCTTCAGAATCTGCGCCCACCAGATGGCTTTCGTTTCAAACTTCACATATTTCTTTTCTGCCCAATACACAATGGCCACGCCGGTCAGGCAGCCCACCATGGTATAGGCATTCTTCCTACCGGACTCCAGATTGTGGGGATCCATGTCTGCCGGGAAGGGGCAGCATTCCACAAACAGGAGCAGCCCCAAGGCCATCAGCAGCATCCCGGCGATCAGGGGCTTCATCCCCTTATCCGTCTTACCCAGAATCACAGGCCGCAAGCCAAATACAAGTACCAGTGCCATACCGGAACCCACCAGTACATCTGCAGGGGTGTGGACGCCCACATACATCCGGGAAAAGGGCACCAGAACCGCAATGGCGATGCAGATCCATTTGACCCATTTGTTTTTCGCGGTATGGGCAATGGCACCGAAAGTTCCTACCGCACTCTGACTGTGGCCGCTGGGGAAACTGTAGCCTGTGGCTGCTTCTCTCGCCTGTTCCAGAATGGGAAACTCCGGGTCCAGAACCCAGGGACGCGGCACCCTGCACAGAAGCTTCAGAAACTGATTGGCCATAGTACCAAGGAATCCCACCGCCATCAGGTAATAGCCCCGGCGCTTGTCCACGCACCAGAATACGATCAGGGCTGCTGCCAGAAAGGCAGTCTCCTCTCCCAGGCGGGTGATGAGAAGCATACATTCATTCAAGGCCGGCATCCGAAGCCTTTCCAAAAAATACAAAAATTCCATAGGATCCCTCCCTGTGCAGCATTCTTCAACAGTATACCACAGCTTCCTTCGGAAAGCTAGTCAGAAAAACCGCCGCGTTGCCGCGGCGGTTCGTTAAAGAATATTCATCTGTTGGAAGAATCTTCATCCGGGTAGTCAGCCTTGTATTGTTCCCAAACTTCCAGCTGTCCCTTTCGGAACAGACCCCGACGGACCAGACGCTTCACAGTATCATAGATCACCGCAAACAAAGGCACACCGATGACCATGCCCACAACGCCCCACAGTCCGCCAAACAAAATGATGGTGAACAGCACCCAAAAGCTGGACAGACCCGTCCGGTCACCCAGGATTTTGGGGCCGATCACGTTTCCGTCAAGCTGCTGCAGTCCCAGAATAAACAGGACGAACCACAGCGCCTTCATGGGATCCTCGATCAGGATCAGAAGCGTGGAGGGAATGGCACCGATAAAGGGTCCAAAGAAGGGGATCACGTTGGTGATTCCCACAAACGCGGAGATCAAAAGGGCATTGGGAAACTTGAAGATCAGGCAGCCGATGTAACACAGCAGGCCAATGATGGCGGAATCCACGATCTTGCCTTCAATAAAGCCGCCGAACATCCGGTCCACAAATTTAACTTCATCCAGGAACAGCTCAGCCCAATGGGGCTTCAGGACACTTCGGACGATAAGAACGCTCTGCCGGGCAAAACGCTTCCGGCTGCCCAGAAGGTATACCGCAACGATCAGACCAATCAGCAAATTGTAGAAGAACAGCAAAATCTTCACAACACTGCTGCCCACGCCGCTGACGATGCTGGACACATAGGGAGCCAGGGTATTCTGCGCCCAGGTCTCCAGCTCAGCGTACAGGGATTGATAGCTGGTATTGAACAGCTGCAGCATTTTTTCATCCTCACCAAAGGTAGCCACCGCCCAGTTCAGGAACTGCTCCACTTTCTGAGGAATGCTGTTCCACAGAGACAAAATGCTTTCATACAGCTGAGGCGCGATCATAACGATCAGGGCATACACGATCAGCAAGCCGGTGATCATGCTGAAGCCCACCGCCAGGGCATTGACGGTCCGCTTCATCTTCTTGGGCAGCAGGGTCATAAAGAAGTCTTCCAGGTGATTGCACAACGGCCGCAGAAGATAGGCCACCACGCTGCCATAGACGAAGGGAGCAAGAATATCGCTGATAGTATGCAGCGCCGTACCCACAGTCTGGATCCGGTCCAGGATCAAAAACAGGATCACGCTCAGACTGATGGCACCGAAACCTGCCAGCATGATATACAGATAGCGCTTTTTCTTGGGGTCGACCATAGGAATCACATCTTTTCTTTGTTTCATTTGCTTCATTATATCAGTTGTCATCTGGATTTTTTTGAACAAGTTGTGAACATTCCCCGTCTTTGCCGTTTCTTTTCCGTCAGGGAAAAGTTTACATTTCCTCTGCTCCCACCCTTGCCATTTTCCCTTCCGTTGGCTATAATAGAAATCAAATAATTACACAAAATGAGGAATGCCTATGTTTTCATCCGAACCCCGGTGCCATTACCGCACCGACCAGATCGGAGAAGTGATCTGCCAGCTTCGGTTTCCCGAGATTCTGGCCATCGGTGCCAACGCCCCGGTGGACTTCCAGGAGGCCATTCGCAGCCAGTTCCCCCAGTTTCTCCGCCGGCAGGAATCTGCCGCACCCAAGATCACAGGTATGCCGGGCAATTTCACCCTGCAGAACCAGCCGGTCACCATCAACTACCAGTTTGCCTCCACCGATGGTGTCTGGCGTGTGAACCTGACCAATAAGTTCATCTCCCTGACCTGTTCAAAATATACCTGCTGGGAAACATTTGCCGCCCACCTGGACAAGCCCCTGGCTGCCTTCATCCAGATCTACAAGCCCGCCTATTTTGAGCGGATTGGCCTGCGGTATGTGAATTTCATTTCCCGCAAGGCCCTGGGGTTGGAGGGTGTCCCCTTCTCTGAGCTGATCGCCCCCTGCTACTTAGGCCCTCTGGGTGAAGGGGATGTTGCGGAAGCTGCCGCCACCCGCAGCACCGTGGACGCGGAGCTTGCCATCCGGGGTGGCTGCCGGGTCAAGCTCCATGCAGGCCCTGGTATGGTAAAGCGGGGCGGAGTGGAGGATAAGGAGGTCAAGTTTATTTTTGATCAGGACCTGTACATGCCCGGGCAGATCCCGGTGAATCTGTCCGCCGGTACTCTGCAGACCCTTCACAGCCAGGCTTTTTCCATCTTCCGGGGTGCCATCACCGATACCCTGCACGATGCCATGCATCCCGATCAATAAGCCATCTTTTTTACACGATACTGGAGGTTTTTATCATGCCCTACTACTACGGCTTTGACTGGACATATCTTGTTCTGGTCCTGCCCTGTGTGCTGCTCTCCCTGTGGGCCAGCAGCAATGTCAACAGCACCTTTAAGAAATACGCCAAGCAGCTTTCCTCCCGGCGGATCACCGGTGCGGATGCCGCCCAGCGGGTCCTCAGCGCCAACGGAGTCCGGGGTGTCCGCATCGAGCGGGTCAGCGGCAACCTGACCGACCACTACGACCCCAGGGCCAATGTCATCCGCCTGTCTGACAGTGTGTACGACAGCACCTCCACCGCAGCCATCGGCGTTGCCTGCCACGAAGCCGGCCACGCGGTGCAGTACGCGGATAACTACGCACCTATCAAGCTCCGGGCTTCCATTATCCCCATTACCAACATTGGCAGCAAGCTGGCCATGCCCCTGATTCTGCTGGGTCTGGTTCTGTCCTTTATGGAAAACTTCTCTTATTTCTTCGTGTACCTGGGCATCGCCTGTTTCGGCCTGAGCCTGGTATTCCAGCTTCTGACCCTGCCTGTGGAATTCAACGCCAGCCGCCGGGCCATGCAGGCCATCGAAGAGAGCAATCTGCTGACTGTCGAAGAGCAGAAGGGCGCCCGAAAGACCCTGACCGCCGCCGCTCTGACCTACGTTGCCGCCACCGCCACCGCCCTGGCCCAGCTTCTGCGTCTGATCCTGATTTTCGGCAATCGTGGCCGGCGGAGAAGATAAAATCCATCACGCAAGTCTCGACCCTATCCCAGAAGCAGATTTTCCGGCATCTTGTTTCTGGGCGATACATACGATGGCTGCTCCCCAGGTTGTTTTCCAAATAAAGAAGAGAAGAGGGATCCTATGAAACGAGTCCTCCGTGTCACAGCATTGTTCCTAATCCTGGCCATACTGGCGCTTCCTCTCCCCGCTTACGCCAGGGAGACCCCGGCGGCGGCCGCCCGAAACGGCGTTGTCCGGATTCTTTCTCTGTATTACCGCTCAGACGAATATGCCACCGGCAGCGGCTTGGCAGTGGGAATCCAAGGACAGCCCTCCGATATATTCGTAACAAACCGCCATGTGATCGAGGATGCGCATGAAGTGTACATCCTGCTGGATAACCAGTGGGCCAGTTCCGTTTCCGCCTTTGGCGGCACCGACGACAATGTCCACGCGGTGAAATGCAACGTGCTGTATTCCCCTACATCCCCGGACTATGCCATACTCCGGGCTTCCCGGGTGGTCACGGAGCGGGTCGCCCTGCCTCTGATGCCCGCCAGGGAAGCAAGTCCCGGTGAGGAAGTCTTTGCCCTGGGCTACCCAGGTGTCAGCGACAGCGTCACCTCCTCCGTCTCTGCCGACATAGATTCCATTACCATTACCAAAGGCACCATTTCCCGTTTTGTCACCTTTGAAATGGAAAATGCCAATGCCATTCAGATCGACGCGGACATCAACCACGGCAACTCCGGCGGTCCTCTGATCACGGAAGAGGGATATGTGATCGGTCTGAATACCTGGGGCGTTGGCGATCAGGACGGAACCGTGAACCTGGCCCTGGAGATCGACTATGTCATCGACCGGCTGAACACACTGTCCGAATCAGGTGAACTTCCTGGTTTTTCCTTTACCGTCATAGAAGATCCGGATACAGCGGCACCCCCTGCCGCCCCGGAGTCTCCCACTCCCAGTGAAACGGTTCCCAAACCCATTGACAAGCCCGTCCAGGACGAAAAAGCCGGTTTTGATCCTATGATCCTTGTGTGGATAGGCCTTGGCCTTGCCGCAGTAGTCGTAGTCGCCCTGCTGGTGCTGCGCACCCGTCGCCAGAAAGCCCCTGCTCATGTTCCCGCTGCTGCCGGTCCTGAGAAGACAGTCCCCCAGGCACCTGCACCCACGCTCCCCCAGTCGCCCCCAGCAGCACAGCCTCCCCAGAGTCCCCCCACTGCCACCGCCCCTGCCTTCTGTCTGGTGGGCATCGAAGGTCAGTTTGCCGGAAAGAAGATGCCGGTCACCAAGGAACTGCGGCTGGGCAGAAATCCCGGCAACGACATCGTCTATTCTCCCGATGTCCCCGGTATCAGCAGTATGCACTGCGTCATCTATCCCCGGGAGGACGGCGTAGTCCTGATGGATCTGGGTTCTACATACGGAACACTGCTGCCCGGCGGCACCAAGCTGGTCCCCCAGCAGAAATATCTGGTCAGGCCCGGCGATACCTTCTGCCTGGGTAACCAGCAGCAGAGCTTCCGGCTGCAGTCCATGGAGCAGCCCGCTCCTTCCCCCTCCTTCAACACCCCTGTATATACCCTGATTGGACAAGCCGGTCAGTTTGCAGGCAAACGGATTCCCATTGGCAAGCAGCTTTCTATGGGCCGCAGGCCTGGAAATGATATCCTGTACCCCCAGGGTTCCGTTGGTATCAGCGGCAGCCACTGTGTGCTGATGCCGAAAAATGAGGGCGTGGTTCTGATGGACCTGGGTTCCACTTACGGCACGTATCAATCCAACGGCACTAAGCTTGTGCCCAACCAAACATATCTGCTCAAACGTGGCGAAGGCTTCTATCTGGGCAGCCCGGAGCAGTGCTTCCGGATTGAATAATGGATCTTGCGCGGCAGTCTGAACAGGCTGCCGCCTTTTCCAGCATTTTGCACCCCATCCAGCAAGTCACTAATGCAATCCCCTTTTCTTTTTGATAGGATAGGAAAAGCCTATTGGCCCATTCCCTAAGAAGAAAAGGAGTTCCCATGAACAGAAAATTTGCAGTATTATTTACCGCAGTCTCTCTGACAGCGGTTCTTGCCGCCTGTGGCAGCGAGCCCGCAGCAACTGTCCCCGCGGTCTCCGCTCCCGCTCAGACAGAGCAGACCCAGCCCTCCACTACTGCCCCCGCCGCCTTCGAGGAGATCATCCTGCGGGA
>JAXJVC010000419.1:0-8038 GCA_036308745.1 Oscillospiraceae bacterium
CACACGAAGGAACCGGGCTTCAGGTTCAGCTTGGCGGTCAGGGCACCGGCGCAGTCCTGCAGGAACTTGCTTACGCCGCCGGTGAGATTGCCGTTCTCATCCACCTTCACCCAGCAGGCCTTGTTGCCGGTCTGGACTTCTACGTCGGCCAGCAGCTTGTCAATCCACTTACGGGCCTGGGTGAAGTTATCCACAGCCACGGCCTTGACGGTGTTGCCTTCGAAGGGGCCAAAGCCACAGCCCTGGACCTCGGCGGTGATGTCCTGGACCTCCAGGTCGATACGCAGGTCGGGCTTGTCAGAGCCGTAGCGCTCCATAGCCTCGTTGAAGGGGATGTGGCGGAAGGGAGCGGCGGAAACCCGCTCGTACTTGCCGAACTTCTTAAACACAGGGACCAGAACATCTTCCAGGGTGGAAAGCACGTCCTCCTGGGTGGCGAAGGCCATTTCCATGTCCAGCTGGTAGAACTCGCCGGGGGTACGGTCGGCGCGGGCATCCTCGTCACGGAAGCAGGGGGCGACCTGGAAGTACTTGTCGAAGCCTGCGGTCATCAGCAGCTGCTTGAACTGCTGGGGAGCCTGGGGCAGGGCGTAGAACTTGCCGGGGTGGTTCCGGGCGGGGACCAGGTAGTCACGGGCGCCCTCGGGGGAGGAGGCGGTGAGGATGGGGGTGGTGATTTCCAGGAAGCCCTTCTCTGTCATCAGCCGGCGCAGCTCGGCAACCACCTGGCAGCGCAGAACGATGTTGGACTTGACGGCGGGGTTACGCAGGTCCAGGAAGCGGTACTTCAGTCTGGTGTTCTCGTCAGCATCCCGGCTCTTGTTGATCTCAAAGGGCAGCTGGTTGTGGCGGCACTTGCCCAGCACCTCGATCTTCTCGGGAACCACTTCGATCTCGCCGGTGGGGATCTTGGTGTTCTTGCTCTCACGCTCACGGACCAGGCCGGTGATGGAGAGGGTGGTCTCCTTGTTCAGGCCCTTGACAGCCTTCATCATATCCTCGGTCTCGATGACCACCTGGGTGGTGCCGTAGAAGTCCCGCAGGACCACGAAGCCGAAGTTGGAACCCACTTCGCGCAGGTTCTCCATCCAGCCGACGATGGTGACGGCCTTGCCGGCGTCTGCGATGCGCAGCTCGCCGCAGTTATGTGTTCTGGATTGCATCATAGATAAAATCCTCTCTTGTTTCTGTTATTTAACCAAATGATTGTCTCATAAATTGTAGGAAAAGTCAATGATTTCAGAAACAGTTGGAAAGAGAAATTGTTGTTTTGCGGCGAAGCAGCATACCTTCCCCCGAGGGGAAGGTGGCCCGGCGTAAGCCGGGTCGGAAGAGGAATGGCGACGTAGTTCGTTCTTGTATGCACTAAGAAAAGATTATCAAATGCGAAACGTTGTACCATCTTTACTATCTGCATACAAACAATTCACATATCGCCGTTCCTCTTCAGTCAGGCCTGTCGGCCTGACAGCCTCCCCCCCGGGGGAAGCCATTGCGCCTGCGGCACTTAAAGCGCCAAACGATAATTTACCATCCCAAGCATAAACAGGAGGAGCAGGCGCTCCTCCTGTGCATATATTATTCCTGTTCCTCTGCGGCGATGGCCTCCAGGCACTTTTCCAGATAGATCTTCTGGGTCACGGCTACGATACAGCTGTAGAGCAGACGTTTTTCGTCGGTGCTTTCCAGGTCGCCGGTGTCCATGGTGTCTGTCAGCTCAAAGGTGAACTGCAGCAGGCCTTCAAATTGGCGGCAGAAATAATCATAAGCTACCTCCAGAGAATAGCTGTTCTTCTGCACCTGGATAAAACCGGTGAGGGCATCCAGGGACAGCACAGTCTTGGCTACCGCGATGAAAAACAGATAGGCGATCTGATCCCGATCGTACTGCTTTTTTACAGGATTATCCACAAGACCCTTTTTTACGTAATTGCTGATCATAGAGGCGGTCAGGGTATATTCTCCCAGGGGGGCCAAGAAGCCTGATATGAACTTGGTGGTTTGTTCCAGATAAAGCCCCACATTGGGGATTTCCTGATAGCGGGGCAGCCGGAAGTCCCGGATGGACTGCTGCACCTTCCGCTTGGTTTCGTTTTTCATATCAATCACCATGTGGTATTATATATGCTGGGGGAAAGAAAGTCAAGATTCCCCAAACCAGAGGGAAGATATCCTTGACTTTCCCATCGGTTGTTGATAATATAATAATCGGTTATTGAAAAACCGATGAATACATAAAAGTTTGAGGGATTGCCATGAAATTTATGATTGTTGCCGATTCTTCCTCCAATGTTTACTCTATGGGTGACAGCTGGTATACCACCGTACCCATGAAGGTCGTTGCCGCGAAGGAATATGTGGATAATGCGGACCTGGACCTGGCGGAAATGGTGGATGACCTGAAGCAGCATAAGGGCAAGTCCGGCTCCTCCTGCCCCAATGTGGGCGAATGGCTGGAGGCCTTCGGTGACGCGGAGTATGTGTTTGGCATCACCATCACCAAGCACCTGTCCGGCAGCTATAATGCCGCCAAGCAGGCCGCGGATACTTACATGGAAGAACATCCCGACCGTAAGGTGTTCATCTTTGACTCCTTGTCCACCGGTCCTGAGATGATGATGATCGTGGATAAGATCCGCCAGTGCGAGGCCGAGGGAGATGATTTCGAGACCACCAAGGCCAAGGTGCTGGACTACAACAACCATAACCACACCCTGTTCTGCCTGGAATCCATGACCAACCTGGCCCGGAACGGCCGTGTCAATCCCGCTGTCGCCAAGATCGCCGGTATGCTGGGTATCCGGGTGGTGGGCGATGTCGAGGGCGGCGAGATCACCCCTGTCCACAAGCCCCGGGGTGCCAAAAAGGCCACCCAGATTCTGGTGGAGATGATGAAAGAGCGGGGCTTCCGGGATGGCGCGCTGCTTCGTGTGGCACACTGCTTCGGTGAGACCGCAGCCAATGCCTTGAAGGAGGCGGTGCTGGCGGAGTTCCCCAACACCCGCTTCATGCTGGAGCCTACCACAGCTCTGTGCAGCTTCTACGCGGAGTCCGGCGGCCTAATCATCGGCTTTGAGGGCGACTTCAACGCGAACAACGACAATTCCAAGTTCTGATAATACGGACTGCCGCGGAGGGATCTGCGGCAGTTTTTTGCCCGTGCCGTCCCAGTTTCCTGTGGAAAACCTGTTCCCCTTGTGGTATAATGGCGGCAAAGACAGATACAGGAGGAGCTATTATGCTGCCGGAAGCGTTTTTGAGCCGAATGAAAGCCCAATTGGGGATAGAGTATGGGGAATTTTTGAAAAGTCTGGAGCGGCCCCGGGCGGTGGCTCTGCGGTTCAATCCCTTGAAGGGGGAGACGCCGGTGCTGCCATTTGTGGGGGAAAGTGTCCCCTGGGAGCCTTTTGGCTGGTATTATGACCCCGAATCCCGGCCCGGTTTGCACGTTTTCCACGAAGCAGGCGTATATTATCTGCAGGAGGCCAGTGCCATGGCCCCGGTGGCACTGCTGGATCCCCAGCCCGGAGAACGGGTCTGCGACCTGTGTGCAGCGCCCGGGGGCAAAAGCACCCAGATCGCGGGCAGAATGGGAGGCGAGGGCTTCCTTTTGTGCAACGAGTGGAGTCCGAAGCGGGCAAAAATTTTGTCCCGGAACATCGAACGGATGGGAGTCAGCAACGCCCTGGTGACCAACGAGAATGTGGAAAATCTGGCAAAGCGCTTTGCCGGATTTTTTGACCGGGTGCTGGTGGATGCTCCCTGTTCCGGCGAGGGAATGTTCCGCAAGGAGGAGGCTGCCGTTACCGACTGGAGCCAGGAAACAGTGGAGATGTGCGCCCGCCGGCAGGCGGAGATTTTAAACAGCGCGGCAAAGCTGGTCCGCCCCGGCGGACGGCTGGTGTATTCCACCTGCACCTTTGCCCCGGAGGAGGATGAGGGCGCGGTGGCGGCCTTCCTGGAAAGCCACCCGGATTTTTCTCCTGAAATTCTGGAGACACCCTGGTTTGCCCCTGTGGAGAACGGCGGACACCGGATGTGGCCCCATAAGCTGCTGGGTGAGGGGCATTTTGCCGCTGTCCTGCGGAAAAACGAGGGAGAGGAAGGGGATCCCCCCATTTCCGGCGGGGAAAAGCTGCCAAAGGAATGGCTTTCCTTTGCTAAGGAGATGGGGATTCAGCTGCCCGAAGGCAAGGCGGTGTCCTTTGGACAGAACCTGTTTTGGGCACCGGCGGAAATGCCGGACATTCAGAAGCTGAAGGTTCTGCGTCCCGGCCTGGAACTGGGCGAGGTAAAAAAGGGCCGCTTCGAGCCTGCCCACGCCCTGGCGCTGTGGCTGAAGGACTGCGCTAATGTCCAGTCCTATGGCGCGGATTCCGAGGAGATGAAAGCTTACATCCACGGCGAGGTGGTGCCTTCGGAGAAAAAGGGCTGGTGTCTGGTCCAGGCGGACGGCTACAGCATTGGCTGGGGCAAGGGCGACGGCCGGGTGCTGAAGAACCACTACCCCAAGGGACTGCGGCGGTAAGTTTTTGCCGTTCATGTATATTTATGCTGCTGTAGGGGAGGGGTGGAAACCATCCCCTACAAAGACGGTAGAATAAACACCGATTTTTGATACTTTACATAACCCGAACTTCATGCTATAATATTTCAAATATGCGACTAAATCACAAGGAGAGGATAATCCTTGGCCAGATATGAAATCAACGGCGGTAACCCCCTAAATGGTACCGTCACCATCAGCGGCGCGAAAAATGCAGCCGTGGCGATCCTGCCTGCGGCGCTGCTGGTCAGCGGCAAATGCCGGATCGAAAATGTTCCCGATATTTCCGATGTCCGGATTCTGATGAGCATCCTTCACAGAATGGGCGCGAAGATTGAATCCCCCGAGCGGCATGTGGTGGAGATCGACTGTTCTGAGGTTCAGTGCACCGAACCCGATGCCGATTTGGTCAAAAAAATGCGGGCCAGCTATTACCTGATGGGTGCGCTGCTGGGCCGTTTCGGAAAGGCCCATGTGGCCCTGCCCGGCGGCTGTAACTTTGCCTCCCGTCCCATCGACCAGCATATCAAGGGCTTCTGGCTCCTGGGCGCGGAAGTGGATGAGACGGAGGAATATGTGGCTCTGGAGCCTGGTGAAGAGGGCCTCCATGGAGGCCGCATCAGCCTGGATATGGCATCCGTGGGTGCGACCGTCAACATTATGCTGGCAGCTACCCTGCTCCCCGGCCAGACCGTCATCGAAAATGCGGCCAAGGAGCCTCATATCGTGGACCTTGCCAACTTCCTGAATACCATGGGCGCACGGATCACCGGCGCAGGTACGGATACGGTGAAGATCCGGGGTGTCAACGCCCTTCATGGCGGCACCTACGCCATCATCCCCGACCAGATCGAAGCAGGTACATATCTGGCAGCGGTCACCGCTGTGGGCGGCAATGTGCTGGTGCAGAACGTGATCCCCAAGCACATGGAGTGCATCACCACAAAGCTGCAGGAGATGGGCGCGCGGGTCATCAACTACGATGATTCCATCCGCATTATGCGCACCGGAAAGCTGCGGCCCTCCACCGTGAAGACCCGTCCCTATCCCGGCTTCCCCACGGATATGCAGGCCCAGGTCTGTGTGTGCATGGCCCTGGCAAACGGCATCAGCCGTCTGACGGAAAGCGTTTACGAGACCCGGTTCTTCGGCTACTGCACGGAGCTGGAAAGCATGGGTGCCAGCATCCGTATCAATGGCAAGACGGCTACCGTCACAGGTGTGCCTCAGCTCACCGGCGCAACGGTTTGCGCTCATGACCTGCGGGCCGGTGCGGCGCTGGTGATTGCAGGTTTGGCGGCACAGGGAACGACTTATGTGGAACATATCCATTTCATCGAGCGCGGCTACGAAAAACTGGTTCAGAAACTCACAGAGCTGGGCGCGGATATCCGCCGCCTGGAAGATTAACAGAACAAAACGGCTTCGGAAGAAACTCCGAAGCCGTTTTTGGTATAAGCCCACAGTAGGGCGGCTTGCCCTCAAGTCACCGCATAATACACAAGCTGGTACCGTTTGCGGCGGGCTGAGGGCAGCCCGCACTACCCAGGTCAGGCGAAATATGGTTTATTCCGTATACATGGCAGTGGAGAGATACCGCTCGCCGGAGTCCGGCAGCAGCACCACGATGGTCTTGCCAGCGTTTTCTTCCCGCTTGGCCAGCTCCAGGGCGGCCCACAATGCCGCGCCGGCGGAGATGCCGGCGAGAACCCCTTCCTCCTTGCCCAGACGGCGGCCTGCGGTGTAGGCATCCTCCACCTTTGCGGTGAGGATCTGGTCGATGACACCGGTGTCCAGAATTTCCGGGACAAAGCCCGCGCCGATGCCCTGGATACCGTGGGGACCGCTGCGGCCTTGGGTCAGCACCGGGGAATCCGCAGGCTCCACGCCTACGATCTTTACGCCGGGGTTTTGCTCTTTCAGGTATCTGCCTGTTCCGGTGATGGTGCCGCCGGTACCGATGCCTGCCACGAAAATATCCACTGCGCCATCCGTATCTGCCCAAACTTCCGGGCCGGTGGTGCGGTAGTGAGCGGCAGGGTTGGCGGGATTCACAAACTGGCCTGCCACAAAGGAACCGGGAATCTCCTTTGCCAGCTCTTCGGCCTTGGCGATGGCCCCGGCCATGCCCTTGGCGCCGGGGGTCAGCACCAGCTGGGCGCCGTAGGCGGTCATCAGCTTCTGACGCTCTACACTCATGGAGTCGGGCATGACGATGATGCACTTGTAGCCCCGGGACGCGGCCACGCAGCACAGGCCGATGCCGGTATTGCCGGAGGTGGGTTCGATGATCACGCTGCCGGGCTTGAGGATGCCCCTGGCCTCCGCGTCGTCGATCATGGCAAGGCCCACCCGGTCTTTGGCGGAGCCGGCGGGATTGGCCCCCTCCAGCTTGGCAAGGACCCGGGCCTTCAGGCCGTCCTTCTTTTCAATATTGCACAGCTCCAGCAGCGGCGTCCGGCCGATGAGCTGGGAAACGGATGTGTAGATGTTGGACATGGAAGATACCTCCGGGTCATAAAAGTTAGGAATGAGGAGTTAGGAATTAGGAATGAGGGGTTATTGCAATTCCTTACTCCTAATTCCTAATTATTTCTCGCTGTTTCAAATTATACTCCCGCTGGGGCGGTGTGTCAATTGACATCGACACTTTATTGTGGTAAACTCTCTGGAAAGGAGGAATGACCATGACCCCCATTGAACTGGAAATTGAAGGCATTGTGGATAACATCCTGGAGGATTACCGCAACGGCAGAGACATCGACAAGCTGGACCCCTTTCAGCACCCCGATAAAGAGATCATCATCGACATGATTGGCAAGCTCCTGCGGATCGTCTATCCCGGCTCCTCCCGGGACAGAAGCTACCGCATTTATAATGCCCGGCATAACCTGTCCATGCTCATCGAGGACGTGATGTACAATCTGAACAAGCAGATTACCATCGTCCTGCGCAGCACCATGGAAGGCACCGAAGCCCAGCAGAAAGCCCAGGAGCTGAGCCTGGAGTTTTTCCGGGCCATTCCCGGCATTCGGGCCATTGCCCAGACGGATGTGGAAGCCTTCTACGAGGGCGACCCCGCCGCCTTTAGTGTGGACGAAATTATCTTCTGCTATCCCGGATTGTTTGCCATCACCGTGTACCGGCTGGCCCATGTGCTGTATACCCTGGGCGTTCCCATGCTGCCCCGGATCATGACGGAGCATGCCCACAGTGTCACCGGCATTGACATCAATCCTGGCGCCACCATCGGCAAGTATTTCTTCATCGACCACGGCACCGGCATCGTGGTGGGCGAGACAACAATCATTGGTGACCATGTGAAGGTCTACCAGGGCGTGACTCTGGGCGCGCTGACCACCCGGGGCGGACAGAGCCTCCGGGGCAAGAAACGCCATCCCACTATCGAGGACAACGTGACCATTTACGCAGGCGCTTCCAGCCTGGGCGGCGGCACCGTTATCGGCCGGGACAGCGTCATCGGCTCCAATG
>JAXJVC010000420.1:0-6120 GCA_036308745.1 Oscillospiraceae bacterium
AAGTCATTCTGCAGCAGCATCTTGACCTCCGTGGTGTCCGCTCCCATCCGCCGCAGGGTTGCTGCCGCCTCAAAGGTACGCTCGCCGGTACGGACATTGAAGAATTTGGTATCCAGGCAGATGCCCGCAAGCAGCGACTTGGCTTCAATGGGCAGCACATCGTCTTTCTCCACGGCATAGACCAGCAGCTCGGTCATCAGCTCCGCAGCGGAGGATGCGTAGGGCTCGTGAAGGTTGACCACCACAGGATTGATATAATCCGCCGCCCGGCGGTGGTGGTCCACCACGCAAATCTTGGAAATGGCCTCCAGCAACGGCTTATATTCCACCTGGTCAGGGCGGTTGGTATCCACCACGATCAGGATGCTACGGTTATCGCACATCAGCATGGCATCCTGACCGGAAATGAAAACATCCTTATATTCCGGAACCTGACGGATCTCCTCCAGCAGCCGCTGGGAGGCATTGTTCTCCAGGTCCATAACGATGTTGAATTTCTTGCCCCGCTTGCGGCATAGGCAGGCAACGCCCATAGCGGCACCCACGGCATCCAGGTCCGCATTCTTGTGACCCATGATGAACACATGGCTGCTCTGGCCGATCAGCTCCATCAGGGAGTTTGCGGTGACCCGGGAACGGACCTTGCTGCGGTAGTCGGCTTCTCTGTTCCGGCCGCCATAGAAGGTGAAGTTGAACCGGTCCTTGATGACCGCCTGGTCACCGCCCCGGCTCAGGGCCATCTCAATGCCCAGGGCCGCAAAATTATAGCTTTCGTCAAAGTTCACGCCATCCACGCCCAGGCCAATGGAAATAGAAGCCGGCAGGCCGGAAGGGCTGGTAATCTGATGGACGTCCTCCAGCAGAGAGAACTTGTCCTCCGTGGCATGGAGCAGATCCCGCTTTTCAAAAATGAACAGGAACCGGTTCCGCTCCAGCTTCCGAAGCAGGCCATGGTAATCTTCCGTCCACTTGGTAATGGCATCGTTGAGCTTGGCGTTCAGGGTGGAAATGCCGCTTTCCGTCAGATTCTTGGTGAGTTCCTCGTAATTGTCGATGAGAATGATGGACACCACAGGACGGGAGCGGATATATTCGTCCCGCACCTGGTACAGCTCCGTCAGGTCACTAAGGTACAGCACACCCAGCATGGTTCCCCGGGTATCCTCTGCCCGGATGGTAGTACCGTAGACCCGGTAGCGTCGGCCGTCCAGGGTCACATCGTGGGGGCTTTCGGTCTTGCCGCTGGCCAACCAGTCGGTAGAGAATCCGGGCAGGACCTCCTCCAATTGGGGTTCGATCATGGTATCGGCAACGCCGGTCAGTTCACTGAAGCGGCTGTTGGTCCAGACGATGCCGCCGTCACCCAGCCGGACAAGCACTGCCGGGAAGGGGCATTCGCCCTTGCTCAGGGATTCCAGGGTATTGGACGCCGACTGCACATAGCGCTGGATCTTCCGGTCCCGGCGGTTCCGGTTCACCATGTACACTGCAAACACCGCCAGCGTCACCGCAGATTCTCCGGCGGCAAGCCAATACTGTCCTGCCAGCAGGGTGGCAGCGCAGAACAGCGCCATCACTACAAAATACATCCCCACACCGGGTCTGAGCAGCTTTCCCAGCCGTTTATTCATGCTCTCCGCCTCCTTTTGCACAGCAAATAGTCACAATGATCCATACTATACCCGCTATTATAACAAATCCATCCGGAAGGTGCAACTGCTTTTCCGGGAAAAAGCCTGAAAATCTGGCGCAGAAAAATAATGTTATTGTCATAAGAAATCAAGGGTTGACAATACTTGAGAACTATATTACAATACCACTATACATATATAGTAGTATCATCCGATAGCAAAAAGGAAGGAAGATAATCAAATGCTTTCAAAATCCGCCACAATGATGTTAGGGCTAATAAATAAAAGGCCAGTAAATGCTTATGAAATAATAAAAATACTTGACTTTATGAATGTAAAATGGTGGTATAACATAGCAGATTCAACGGTGTATGCAACTCTGCGGACCTTAGATAAAAAAGGATTCATTGTAGGTGTATCTGAACAAAACGGAAATATGCCATTTCGTACGGTATACTCAATAACCGAAAGGGGCAGGGAAGAATTAAGAGATACCTTGACAAAATCTATATTATCTTTTGATTACGATACCAATACATTTTCTATTGCAGCTTTTTTTCTTGATTTTTTTACTATGGAAGAACAAATTACACTTTTGGAACGGAGGATCATAATATTAAGCAAGTATATAGAAGGAATACAAAAATGGATTTCACATTCGGATGATAAAGCAACACCGCTTCATCACATAATAACTGTTGAACGAATGGCAAGCCTTGCCAAAGCAGAGCTTTCAGGTACAAATAAACTATTGGAATTACTAAAAAAGAATCAGAAAGGAAATGAATAAGATAAAAAAATCGAAATTTGTTCTTTTATGCATTGTCATCGAAGCAATGTTAATCCTTTGTATTACATTAGCGAATATTAACCCCACAACGATACTGTATTTTACATTTTATAATCTTGGATATGGTTTATTATTTAGTATTTTGGTTCCTCTGTATTGCCTGCGGAAGGAAAAGGGAATCTTTTCGTCGGTTGGAATCAAGAAACTGGGCGTACGGCAATTTGTTGTACTAATTGTATTTGCTGTATTTTCCTGTGGACAACTTATTCCGCTGATCACTGCAGGAAAGCAAATTCCCTGGAACCTGTTGCCTATGGGAATCGTACCTTTGACTATGACCACTTTTTTTGAAGAATTTCTGTTCCGTGGATTTGTTCAAGAGAGAATGGAAAAACATTTTGGTTGGTTTATTGCAATTATTGTCTCAGGATTGATGTTTTCACTTTATCACTTAGGCTATCCCGGATACCGCAATGTCGGTAGTCTTCTATTATTATTTGCTGTAGGCGTAGAATTTGCAATTGCATATAAGCTTTCCGGAAACAATTTGGTGGTTTCCTATTTTGTAAATCTCCCCAATGCCTTCATCACATACATTGTGAGGCATGATCAATTCCCCACAATGCGTCCAAGTTCTACAATTACAGCGATTATTACGTTAACTTTAATTCTGTTAATATTTTACAGGTTGCAAAAAAGAATGTACTCAGGTAACTTCCAGCTGAGTAGTCTCATAGAGAAATTGTTATTTTGACATTGTCTGTCAGCTAATTGTTTCTCAAAGTCCGTAAATTGTAGTGTAGGCGTTACAACAAAATGTAACGCCTACACTGCAAAATTTTTGTGCAGAAAAATTCTTGTATACTTTTCGGTAAAATTGTGCTATACTATCTTAGAATGTGCCGGGATGGGCAGACCCGGGCAAACATCCGCACAGGCGGCCACACCCCTGTGCCACATATGAAAAATAGAGAAAAATGCAGGCGTTTTCCCAAAAAAGGCGATTCAGGGCTGGATTTTGGGAGGGCGGTTGCTTACTTGTGTTGTCCGTTTTCGGACTTACCATTTGAAAGGAGTAACATCATTGGCAGAAAAACTGAAAATTATCCCTCTGGGCGGCCTCGATGAAATCGGCAAGAACATCACCGTCCTGGAATACGGCAAGGACATGATCGTGATAGACTGCGGCGTGGGCTTCCCCGAGGAGGATATGTACGGCGTGGATCTGGTGATCCCCGACTTTTCCTACCTGGTAGCAAACCAAAAAAAGCTCCGTGGCTTCTTTATCACCCATGGCCACGAGGACCACATCGGTTCCATTCCCTACGCCATGCGGGAGGTCAATTGTCCCATCCATGGCACCGCCATGACCAATGGCCTCATTAAGCTGAAGCTGGAGGAGCATAAGCTGGCGGACAAGGTCAAGCTCATCACTCATAAACCCGGCGATACCGTCAGAGCCGGCTGTTTCCAGGTGGAGTTCATCCATGTGAACCACTCCATCGCTGATGCTGTGGCCTTCGCCGTCCACACCCCCGTTGGCACCGTTGTGTTCACCGGTGACTTCAAGATCGACCCCACCGCCAAGGATGGCATGATGGACCTGGCCCGTCTGGGCGAGCTGGGCACCCAGGGCGTTCTGGCCCTGATGGCCGACTCCACCAATGTGGAGCGCCATGGCTATACCCCCAGTGAGAATCTGGTTGCGGAAAGCCTGGACCGGCAGTTCAAGAACTGCGACCAGCGGATCATCGTCACCACCTTCGCCTCCAATATGCACCGGATCCAGTCCATCGTGGCCACTGCACAGCGCCATGGCCGTAAGGTGGCTGTCACCGGACGGAGCATGGAAAATATGCTGAAGGTAGCCCAGGAGCTGGGCTATCTGAAGGTGAAGCAGGGCACCATCGTGGACCTGGCCGCCACCAAGAGCCTGCCCAAGAACAAGGTAGTCATCGTCTCCACCGGCTCCCAGGGTGAGAATATGTCCGCCCTGTACCGGATGGCCTTCAATACCCACAAGCAGGTGGACATCACCGCCGGCGACCGGATCATCATTTCCGCCTCCGCCATCCCCGGCAACGAAAAGGCAGTTTCCAAGATCATCAACGAGCTGTACCGCAAGGGTGCCGACGTGGTCTACGAAAAGAGCGAAGGTCTCCACGTTTCCGGCCACGCCTGTCAGGAGGAGCTGAAGATCGTTCACGGTCTGGTAAAGCCCAAGTTCTTCCTCCCCCTCCACGGCGAGCAGCGCCACCTGCAGATCCACAGCAAGCTGGCCCAGGCCATGGGCATGAACCCCAAGAATATCCACATTGGCGAGATTGGCACCGTGTTCGAGCTGACGGGCAAGACCTGTAAGCTGGGTGGTTCCGTCCCTGCAGGCAAGGTCTTCGTGGACGGCAGCGGCGTGGGCGATGTGGGCAGCGTTGTTCTGCGGGACCGCAAGCACCTGGCAGAGGACGGCATGATCGTGGTCTGCGTGAACCTCAGCGCCGAGGATGGCAGCATCATCACCGGCCCGGATATCATCACCCGGGGCTTCATTTATGTGAAGGAGTCCGAGGAACTGATGGAAGAGCTGCGGGAGGTTGCAATGGAGGCTCTGGACCGCTGCCAGCGCAAGCGCGTCCGGGACTGGGCCGCCATCAAGTCCGCCATCAAGAACGACCTGAGCGGCTACCTGTATAAGACCACCAAGCGTAATCCCATGATCCTTCCGGTGATCAGCGAAATCTGATCACCGGAAATGCAGAATGCAAAATGCTGAATGCAAAATGAATTATCATTCTGCATTTTACACTCTGCATTCTGCATTTATTTTTTGAACGGAGCCAGCTTTATGCAGTATTATTTCGCCCCCATGGAGGGATTGACCGACAGCATTTACCGCCGTCTGCATCACAAGTACTTCCCCGGTGTGGATAAATACTATATGCCCTTCCTCTCTCCCACCATTCACCGCACCCTGACCCACAAGGAGGACCGGGAGCTGCCTATGGCGGACAGCGTAGGTTTTGCCGCTGTCCCCCAGGTTTTGACCAAGGTCAGCGAGGATTTCCTCTGGGCCGCCCAGGTCTGCCAGGACCGGGGCTATGACGAGGTGAACCTGAATGTGGGTTGCCCCTCCGGCACTGTGGTCTCCAAGGGAAAGGGCAGCGGTATGCTCCGGGACATCCAGGCCCTGGATAAATTTCTGGAAGAGGTTTTTTCCCGTTCCCCCCTGCCCATCTCCGTCAAGACCCGACTAGGACTGGAAAGCCCTGATGAGTTTTACCCCCTTCTGGAGGTCTACAACCGCTATCCCATCCAGGAGCTGACCATCCACCCCCGGGTACGCAAGCAGTTCTACGACGGCCCCGTCAATATGGAGCTGTTTGATTTCGGGGTGGAACACAGCAAAAATCCCCTGTGCTACAACGGTGATATTCTGACCCGTTCCCAGGCAGAGGCTTTGCAGCAGAAATATCCCCAGGTCCAGTCCATGATGATCGGCCGGGGACTGGTGGCAGATCCGGGTATGCTCTCCGGCGGCACCGACGTGAATGCCCTGGAAGCCTTTATGAATGAGCTGATGGCCGTTTACGAAGTGGAGTTCGGCGGCAGCCGAAATGCCATTTTCCGCCTGAAAGAAAACTGGGGCTTCCTCCATGACCGCTTTGAGGGCAGCGAAAAGCTGTGGAAGCGGCTGCGGAAAAC
>JAXJVC010000421.1:0-2009 GCA_036308745.1 Oscillospiraceae bacterium
ATGGAGCCCTGGGACGGCCCTGCAGCTATCCTTTTTACAGACGGTGAGGTCATGGGCGCGACTCTGGACCGAAACGGACTGAGACCCTCCCGTTACTACATCACGGATGACAACCGGCTCATTCTTTCCTCTGAAGTGGGTGTACTCGACATTCCGCCGGAGCACATTGTCAAAAAATCCCGCCTGGAGCCCGGCAGGATCCTGCTGGTGGATACAAAGCAGCAGAGGATCATCTCCGACGAGGAGTGCAAGACCCACTATGCACACAGGAGGCCCTACGGGGAATGGCTGGACAGAAATCTGCTGCATCTGGACCAGCTTCCGATCCCCAATCACAAGATCCCTGTTCACACCCAGGAGGTCCGCGACCGGCTCTACAAGGTGTTCGGCTACACCTACGAGGATGTGAAGGACCAGATCCTTCCCATGGCGGAAAATGCCGTGGAGCCGACTCTTTCCATGGGGCATGACGCGCCTCTGGCCGTCCTCTCCGAGGCCCACCAGCTGCTCTTCAATTATTTTAAACAGCTGTTTGCCCAGGTGACCAATCCGCCCATCGACTCCCTGCGGGAAAAGATCGTGACCGACACGACCGTCTATATCGGCTCGGACGGTGATCTTTTACAGGAAAAAAGCGGCAACTGCACCGTGCTGGAGGTCAATCATCCCATCCTGACCGGGGTGGATCTTTTGAAGATCCGGCATCTGGATCAGCCCGGCTTCAAGGCGAGGGAGATTTCCCTGCTCTATTATAAAAATACATCACTGGTCAAAGCGCTGGACCAGCTCAATATCACTATTGACCGGGCAGCGGCAGAGGGCTGCAACATCATCATCCTGACGGACCGGGGCGTGGACGAAAACCACATGCCCATCCCCTCCCTCCTGGCGGTCTCCAGTGTGGAGGAGCACCTGGTGCGGACCAAAAAGCGGACGGCTGTCTCCCTGATCCTGGAGAGCGGCGAGCCCAGGGATGTCCACCAGATCGCCACCCTCCTGGGCTTCGGCGCCCGGGCAATCTGTCCCTACCTGGCCCATGAGTGCATCGGAGAACTGATCGATCTGGGAATTCTGGACAAGGATTATTACACAGCAGTCGAGGACTACAATGCAGCCCTCCTGGGAGGCGTTGTCAAGATCGCGGCCAAGATGGGCATCTCCACCATTCAGTCCTACCAGTCCGCCCGCATTTTCGAGGCCATTGGCTTGGGCAGAGAAGTGATGGACAAGTATTTCACCGGCACAGTCAGCCGCGTCGGCGGGATCGGCATCAGGGAGATCGAGGAGGGCGTGACCTTCCGCCACGACCATGCCTTTGACCCCCTGGGCCTGGAGACTGACACGACCCTGGATTCCGTGGGACTTCATTCCCTGCGCAGGGGCAAGGACAGCGAGGACCACCTCTACAGTCCCGAGACCATCATAGCCCTGCAGCAGGCAGTGCGCACAGATTCCTTTGAGCGGTTTGAGGAATACACAAAATTGGTCGACGACGCCAGGCACCCCCACACCCTGCGCGGCCTTCTGGAGTTTGTGCCTGTGGGACCGCCCGTCCCTATCGAGGAAGTGGAGCCGGTCGAAGAGATCGTCCGCCATTTCAAGACGGGGGCCATGAGCTTCGGATCCCTGTCCAGGGAAGCCCATGAGACCCTTGCCAGGGCCATGAACTCCATCGGCGCCAGGTCCAATACGGGCGAGGGCGGAGAAGACCCCGCCCGCTTCTGCACCGGGGCCAACAGCAAGATCAAGCAGGTGGCCTCCGGCCGTTTCGGCGTCACCAGCGCCTACCTGTGCAGCGCCGAGGAGATCCAGATCAAAATGGCTCAGGGGGCCAAGCCCGGCGAGGGCGGGCATCTGCCTGGCAAGAAGGTCTACCCCTGGGTCGCGGGCACCCGCTTCTCCACCCCCGGCGTGGCCCTGATCTCCCCGCCGCCCCATCACGACATTTACTCCATCGAAGACCTGGCCCAGCTGATCTACGATCTCAAAAACGCCAACCGGGATGCCCG
>JAXJVC010000422.1:0-4363 GCA_036308745.1 Oscillospiraceae bacterium
CTTCCATGCCTCCTACCCCATGGCGGAAGAGAACTACGTTCCCATCTCCAGCGATTCCTGCAAACGCCACGCTTATGACGACGGGCAGGTGACCACTCAGCCCACCTGTGACACGGAAGGCGTAAAGACCTTTACCTGCACAAACTGCGGCTTCACCTACACCAAGCCTGTCCCCACTCTGGACCATACCTACGAGACCGAGGTCGTTGACCCCACCTGCGCCAAGGAGGGCCTGACCACCTATACCTGCTCCGTCTGCGGTTACAGCTATACCGAGGCCATCCCCACTCTGGATCACGAATACGAAATCACCGTCACCGATCCCACCTGCACTGAGCAGGGCTATACGACTTACACCTGCACCGGCTGCGGTAAGTATTACATCGGTGAGCATACCGACCCCCTGGGCCATGAATATGATACCGAGGATCTGGTCTATGATGCCGAAACCCGGACCCATCGTGCCACCTGCATTCGCTGCGATACCCAATCCGAGGAGGATTGTACCTTCCTCGAGGGCGTCGTTACCCGGGAGCCCTCCGTCCATGCCAGCGGCGTGGTGGAATACGTCTGCACCGGCTGCGGCGGAACCTATGAAACGTACATCTCCTACCGCATCAGCGGCAACAGCCGGTATGAAACCGCTTTCCAGACTGCCGAAGATCTGAAAGAAAGCCTGGGTGTAGAGACCTTCGATTATATCGTCGTAGCCTATGGCCGGGGATTTGCCGATGCACTGGCCGGCAGCTACCTGGCTACCGAACTGAACGCCCCCATCCTGCTGACTGAGGACAGCTTCCATGACGAAGTGATCGACTATATCGATGCCAATCTGTCCAGAACCGGCTGGGTCTATATCCTGGGCGGGCCCTCTACCATCTCCCAGTCCTTTGAGGACGGCCTGAACGAGGCTGGCATCAACTGCGCCCGTCTCTACGGCAGCAACCGCTATGAGACCAATCTGGCGATCTTGGACAAGGCCGGCCTGAACAGCAAGACCATCCTGGTCTGCACCGGCGGCAACTTCGCCGACTCGCTGTCCGCCTCCGCCGTCAACCTGCCCATCCTGCTGGTAGGAGATACTCTGTCTGCCTATCAGAAAGAATACCTGAGTATGTTCGAGAATCTGAACTTCTGCATCATTGGCGGAAGCAACTCCGTCAGCGAGAGCATCGCTCAGGAGCTCCGCGCCTATGGCACTGTAGAGCGTATTTCCGGCAGCAGCCGGGAAGCTACCTCCGTTCTGGTGGCAGAAACCTTCTTCAGCAATCCCGACACCGTGACTCTGGCCTATTCCCGCAACTTCCCCGACGGTCTCTGCGGCGGCCCCCTGGCCTACAGCCTGGGCGCTCCCCTGCTGCTGGTGAATTCCGGTACAGAAGACCTGGCTGCTGACTATGCGGCAGAGCAGGAAATCGCTGCAGGAATCATCCTGGGCGGCACATCTTCCGTTTCCCAGGAGACCGTAAATAAAATCTTCGCTAATTGATAATGTTCTACCGGCAGCCCGTCTGGGCTGCCGGTAGTCTTTTTTATATTCTCATTTCAGACTGTCAATAAACCGTGTCATTCGATAAGGTACAATAAGTTGCGCAGATTTAGGAGATTACCACACCAGTGTGCGCACTGGTTCGCAATGACACAGTATTTTCGGCAAGCTGAAACCTCCGACCGAAGTCGGAGGTTTCATTATTATTCAGGGATCTTTCCCAGATCTTTTGTCTTGCCGCCATTGGCCTTGATCATGTTGCGCCAGCCCTTCTGCGCGGCCATTTGATACAGAAAACGGGGAAATGCAATGGAAACATATGTATTTTCCTGGGTTTCCTGTTTCAGGATCACATCAGATAACACAGCAAAGGCTTTGTCCACAGGTGCTTTCGGACCTTTTCCGGACTCCATCTTGGGCATCATTGGCAGTGCACCGGCTCCGCCGATGCCGATGCCGCCGCCCCAAGCGAAGCCTGCCTTTAAGCACCAGTTGCGTAAAACTTTCAATGCAAATTCCGCCTGGATACCTTCGTAAAAACCGCAATTTACAATGCTGTAAATATGAATCCGGGGATTTTGCAGCCGGGCTTCCTCTAACTGAACCAGACAGGACAGCAGATGTCCCGGTATGCCATCTACATACAGAGGAAAGGCAAAGACCCATGCATCGCTTTTCGCCAATTCTTCAATCACTTCTTCGGAAATTGCAGTCTTATGAAATCCATATTTTGTGATCTCTGCGTTTTCTCCCCAATGATCTTTCAGATCTTCCAGGAGTAAATCACTGGCGCTGTTTTTGGCTTTGGGGCTTCCACAAATCAATGCGATCTTCATAGAACAACGCCCTCCAATTCCTCTGCAGACTTATAGAAGCAAACGTCCTTTACCAGGCCATCATAATTGTCGGCGTTTGCTTCCAGAAGCTCTCTGGCTGTTTCTTTTTCTGTATCGGTGATATTTTCGCCATAGAGATGTGCGGACAAAGCAATGACATTTTTATATCTTCGCTTATGGTGCATCTCGCCTTTTCGCATCACGAAATCTGCCTGGATATAGGAAATGGCACGATCCTGTACCATTTTTACGAAGGGACTTACACTGCCATAATGGCAGCGGCTGATCAGGATCATCTCGGTGCATTTTCCCATGGCGATTCCTGTTCCTTCGTAACCATCATGGATCACGCACTTGCCCGGTGTTTTTACCCAGCATCCAAAGCAACCGATACAAGGACGAATATTGCCCTTTGGGTTGATGACCTTATATTCCCCCTTGACTGGAAGATTAAAGTTCTCGATATCCGTTATGATGAGCTTCATTACGATGTCTCCTTGCCTATCAGATGATCCTTTTGCAGATACTCGGGCATCGTGGGAGTTCCTTTCCTATTATGCCTTCTGTTCGCAATAGATGCAGCGGTAGATCTTTTTGTTAGGATCGGTGAGTTTGAACTCATGGACGATTTCCCGCTCCACGGAGGTGATGCACCGGGGGTTCTTGCACTTGATGACACCCACTACCCGCTGGGGCAGGGCCAGGGTCCGGCGCTCGGCCACCTCACCATCGTGGATGATGTTGACGGTGATGCCGGGATCCAGGTAGCCCAGGATGTCCAGGTCGATGTCCAGGTGGGTGCTGATCTTGATGATATCCTTCTTTCCCATTTTGGGGCTGTCGGCGTTCTTGATCAGAGCCACGGTGCAGTCCAGCTTGCCCAGGTTCAGCACGTTATAGATGTTCATGCCGTTGCCTGCGGTGATGTGGTCCAGGACGATGCCGTTTTCGATATGTCCGATGTTCATACAGTCACCTCCAGCATCTTCAGGATCAGAGCCATACGGATGAACATACCGTTCTTGGCCTGGGTAAAATACAGGGCCCGGGGATCGTCATCCACAGCCACGCTGATCTCGTTGACACGAGGCAGGGGATGCAGCACGATCAGATCCTTCTTAGCAGGCACCAGCTTGTCGGGGGTGAGGATATAGGTATCCTTCAGACGGATATAGTCGGCCTCATTGAAGAACCGCTCCCGCTGGACACGGGTCATATACAGGATGTCCAGCTCGGGCATGACCTCTTCCATGGTGGTGACTTCCTTGTAGGGGATACCCCGGCTGTCCAGCTCGTCCTCGATGATGTAGCGGGGGAAACGCAGCTCCTCCGGAGCGATGAAGACGAACTTGATGCCGGTATACCGGGCCATGGCGCCCACCAGGGAATGGACGGTCCGGCCAAATTTCAGGTCGCCGCACAGGCCGATGGTCAGATTGCTGAAACGCTTCTTGCAGCGCCAGATGGTCAGCAGGTCTGTCAGGGTCTGGGTGGGATGATTGTGGGAACCGTCACCGGCGTTGATGATGGGTACACCTGCCCGGCGGGCTGCCACAACGGGGGCGCCCTCCTTGGGGTGGCGCATGGCGATGATATCGGCATAGCAACCCACGGTCTGCACAGTATCGGAAAGGCTCTCACCCTTTGCGGAGGAAGAGGAACCGGCTTCGCTGAAGCCAACCACACTGCCGCCCAGGCGGTGCATGGCAGATTCAACGCTCAGACGGGTACGGGTAGAAGGTTCGAAGAACAGGGTGGCCAGCAGCTTATGGCGGCAGGCATCCTGGTACTTTTCAGGATTCGCGATAATGTCTTCTGCAACAGCGATCAGCTCGTCGATCTCTTCAACGGTCAGATCGGTAATGTTCATCAGATTTCTCATTATTTTGCTCCGTTCACAGCCAGATAGTTCTTGATACGGGTGACATTCTCTTCGTTTGCGGGATCCTCTTCCAGGTACTCGATGATGTCATAGACGTCAACAACGGAGTACACGGGGAAGCCGAACTGCTCCTCGATCTCCTGCATGGCGCCCTTC
>JAXJVC010000423.1:0-1926 GCA_036308745.1 Oscillospiraceae bacterium
CTCTCCATCTCCACACAGTATTCCGGTTTCATCGGCAGCTCATGCAGGAGCAGGGAAAGCTGATAGCCGGAACGGCGGTCGGCGGCGTAGAGGTAGCTGTTCCTGCTGCCGATGAAGCCGATGCGCCGGTGGCCCAGATTGTACAGATAATCCGTTGCCTCCCGGCCGGCCAGAAGATTGTCGTTGTCGATGCAGACCGTCTGCCCCGCCAGGTCGCTGGGCTTGCCCACGATCACATACAGCAGTCCATGCTCGCACAGGTACTCCACCACGAAATCATCCCGTTTGGAGTAGAGCAGGATGAAGCCGTCCACCCGTCCGCTGCGGTGGAGGGTCTGGATGGAGCGCAGAAGCTCATGGTCGTTGGAGCCGGTGACCACGGTGCTGGCCACGCTGCGCTCGTTGCAGATCTGGCTGATTCCCCGGATGGCCTTCAGATAGAAGGTGTTTTCATAGGCATCCCGATCCGAGGGAGGCAGCACGATGGCAATGGACTTCACCGTGGGAACCGTCTGGGGCTCCGGCGCAGCGGTGGGCAGCTCATAGCCAAGCTCCGCCATGGCCCTGCGCACCTTGTCCTGAGTCTCCCTGCTGATCGCAGGGTTGTTGTTGCACACCCGGGACACGGTGGAGGGGGAGACACCGGCTAATTTCGCCACATCCTTGATCGTCACTGCCATAAAAAGCCACTTCCTTTTCTGAAAAACCATGCAAAAAATGCACCGGGATAAATAATAGAATCATTATAGCGCAAACGCATGCAAATGTCAAAGGAGTTATGCAACAAAACGATGCAATGTTGCAGAAAAAAGTGGCTGAATTTTCCAATAAATTCTTGTGCAGAACATAGAAACCCCCGAAAAGCAAAAAAAGTTCTTGCAATTTCTGTGCAACGGATGTATTCTTGTTGCAGAAACATTCCGCAACAAGTTGCAGAATGAATAAACAGAGAAAAGGAGCAAACACAATGTCAACACTCGCAACCCCCGCAAAGAAGGGCCTGAACTTCGATCTTCTGCAGAAGCTCGGCAAGGTCCTGATGACGGTCATCGCCGTCATGCCCGCCGCAGGCATCATGCTGAGCCTGGGCAAGCTCTTCCAGATGATGGATCTGGGTCTGATGATCACCATCGGTTCCACCATGGAGAACATCGGCTGGGCCATCATCACCAATCTGCACATCCTCTTCGCTGCAGCGATCGGCGGCAGCTGGGCCAAGGAGCGCGCGGGCGGCGCGTTTGCGGCCGTGATCGCGTTCATCCTCATCAACCGCATCACCGGCGCGGTGTTCGGCGTGACCACCGATATGCTGGCGGACAGCAGCGCGGTCGTACACTCCTTCTTCGGTCAGGAGATGCTGGTTGGCAACTACTTCACCAACATCCTCGGCTCCCCGGCGCTCAACATGGGCGTGTTCATCGGCATCATCGCGGGCTTTGTCGGCGGCGTGGTCTACAACAAGTTCTACAACTTCCGCAAGCTGCCGGACGCCCTCGCCTTCTTCAACGGCAAGCGCTTCGTGCCGATGGCGGTCATCGCGTACTCCGTCGTCATCTCCCTGATCATGGCTGTCGTCTGGCCGCTGATCCAGACCGGCATCAATAATTTCGGCGTGTGGATCGCCAATTCTGCAGATACCGCGCCGGTGCTCGCCCCCTTCATCTACGGTACCCTCGAGCGTCTGCTGCTGCCCTTCGGTCTGCATCACATGCTCACCATCCCGATGAACTACACCTCCTTCGG
This sequence comes from Oscillospiraceae bacterium, assembly GCA_036308745.1. GTDB lineage: Bacteria > Bacillota > Clostridia > Oscillospirales > Oscillospiraceae > Faecousia. The sequence goes on from JAXJVC010000423.1 coordinate 1,744, forward strand.
CGGCACCTACATGATCCAGACCGGCATCAATGCGGGCGCTGAGGTCTTCGGCCAGGATCCGCTGTGGCTTGCCTGGGTCACCGACCTGATCAACTTCAAGGACGCCGGCAACATGGCGGCCTATGACAATCTGCTCGCCACCGTCATCCCGGCCCGCTTCAAGGTTGGCCAGATGATCGGCGC
>JAXJVC010000424.1:0-3658 GCA_036308745.1 Oscillospiraceae bacterium
CAACCACGCAGGCCAAGCCCCCCGCAATCCGCCGCCAGATCTTACGCCAGTGATTACGCTTTGTATATTCCTTCGCTACCGACTGCATATTTTCCCGCATATTTCTATCCCCTTTCAGTAAATCAAGGATCTTGCAATTACAAACGTTTACATCTATATATTTTTTCACATAGCAGAAGCTATGTGGTAAAAGTACATATTCCCTCGGAGAGAAACCCTCTCCCTAAATTGATATAATTTTATATTATTTTCTTGCTAAAATCAACCACTTTTTAACAACTTCTTTATACCTATGCAAAAAATGGTGAGTTCCTCACAGGAAACCCACCATTTTTCTTGGTACACTTTGGTTACTTCTTCACTTTGTCTGCCGCAATCAGCCGCTTCATTGCCTCGATGCCTACTTTGATGGCACCGGATGTATCCTCGGTCATTTCCATAAACAGTCCCGCCTTTTCCCGCTCCTGGTTCCAAACCGCGTGGAAACAGCTTCCGCAGCGGACATTCAACGCCGCAGCAACCACGAACAAAGCCGCAGATTCCATCTCACTAGCCTTGACTCCCAGGCGCTTCCAGCTTTCCCATTTCTGCAAAAGGTCATAGTATACGGGGGACTTTTCCGGGCTGTGCTGGCCGTAGAAGGAATCCTTGCACTGGACTACTCCCACATGGGTTCGGTAGCCCAGGTCCTCGCTGGCAGTCTTCAGGGCAGCGGTCACGTCAAAATCTGCCACCGCAGGAAATTCCAAGGGTGCGTATTCCAGTGAGGTATGCTCAAAGCGGATCGCGCCGGTCGCCACTACCACATCTCCGGGACACACATCCATATGGATGCCGCCGCAGGTGCCCACCCGGATAAAGGTGTCCGCGCCAATAGCCGCCAGCTCCTCCATGGCAATGGAAGCAGAAGGACCGCCGATACCGGTAGAGCAGACGCTGACCTTTTCCCCAAGGAGCGTACCAGTGTAGATGTTGTACTCCCGATTCATCCCGATGTGGACAGGGTTTTCAAAATGGGCGGCGATGGACTCGCATCGACCCGGATCTCCGGGCAAAAAAACATACCGTCCCACGTCCCCTGCTTTGCAATGGATATGATACTGCATACCGATGTCCTGCATAAAAACGTCCCCCTTCTGGATGAACAAATTGTGATAAATACACTATATCACAAAAATTCCGGGATGGCAAGCCATCCCGGGAATTGTTTACTTTTTCAGGCCGTCCTTGACAAAGTGCTCCTTGGTGAGCTTGATCACCACACCGCTCAGGCCCAGCAGGGCAATCAGGTTGGGAATCGCCATGAAGCCATTCAGGGTGTCCGCAATGTTCCAGACCAGTTCCAGGTCCAAAGTTGCACCGATGATAATCACACTTACAAACACGATCTGATACACCAGCGTAGCCTTGTGGCCCAGCAGGAACTCACAGCACCGGGTGCCGTAGAGGGACCAGCTCAAAATGGTGGACAGGGCAAACAGAGAGATGGCAACCGCAATGATCAGAGATCCGATTTGGCCGCCGAAAACCGTAGAGAATGCCGCACTGATCAGCTCGGTACCTGCGCTCTGACCCCATGTGATGGACACGCCGCTCTCCACGCCGCACAGCAGGGTAAAGGCTGTCAGGGTGCAGATCACGATGGTGTCCATGAATACCTCAAAGATGCCGTACATACCCTGCTTGACAGGATCCTTCTCGGAAGTCGCCGCATGAGCCATAGGTGCAGAGCCAAGACCAGCCTCGTTGGAGAACACGCCGCGGCCAACACCCTTCTGGATGGTTTGCATGATGGTGATACCAAAGGCGCCGCCCAGAGCAGCCTCCGCACTGAAGGCGCCCTTAAAGATCATGGCAAAAATTTTTCCAATGGAACCCAGATTGGTGCCAATGACACACAGTGCGCAAATGATGTATACAGCTGCCATAAGAGGTACCAGCCGCTCTGTAACGGAGCCGATACGCTTGATACCGCCGAAGAGAGTCAGGGCCACGATCACGGCCACCACGCCACCCACAGCAATGCTGGAAACGGGAACCACCTGTCCGAACAGGGTGATCGTAGCGGCGGCAGTATTGCCGCCGAAGGCATTGATAGCGGCGTTAAAGGAGCTGGCGATGGTATTCACCTGAGTCATATTACCGATACCGAAAGCAGCCAGACAAGCAAGAATGCTGAACACCACTGCCAGCCAATTCCACTTTTTTCCCAGACCATTTTTGATGTAGTACATGGGACCACCTACATAGTCGCCCTTTTCGTTGCGCTCCCGGTATTTCACCGCCAACACAACTTCGGCGTACTTGGTGACCATACCGAACAGTGCGGAAATCCACATCCAGAACACCGCGCCAGGACCGCCTACAGCGATGGCGCCGGTAACACCGGCAATGTTGCCGGTACCCACGGTGGCCGCCAGGGCTGTGGTCATAGCCTGGAAGGGGGTCACCTCACCGCCTGCGGCGGTCTGCTTCTGAAAGAGCTTACCAATGGTGTTCTTCATGGCATAGCCAAATTTACGGAATTGAATGAAGCCAACCTTCACGCTCAGGTACACGCCGGTACCCACAAGAAGGACCAGCATCCAGGGGCCCCAGGCAATATCGTTCAAAACTTTCACGATTTCTGCGATTGTCATAGTTTTTCCTCCACTTTCCAAAAGATAAAGTTATGATACCGCAAAACTTCCTCTTTTGCAAGAAATGTCTGTATTTCTGGATACCAAAAAACGCCTGCTTTCGCAGACGTATTTTGTGTATGTTGTGGACATTTGTATTTCTGTGGCGGTCAGAACAGACTGATCTGGCTGGTATCCGGCAGATTTCCAAAAGCGCCTGCCTCTTTCAGCATCTGAATGTGAGTCTTGGATGCTTTGGGACAGGCCAGAGAGAACTCCTCGATGGACAGGAATTCCTTTCCCTCCCGACCGTTCATGATATCCCATGCCGCACTTTCACCCAGACCGGAGATAGCCACGAAGGGAGGCAGGATTTTTCCATCCTTGATGAGGAACTTGGTGGCGTGGCTTTCGTAAATGCTGATGGGAGCAAATTCAAAGCCCCGGAGGTAGAATTCGTAAACCACTTCCAAAGTCGTCAGCATATCTTCGTCCTTGGCGGTGGCATCCTCGTTGTTGTCAATGGCATCGATGTTTGCCAGCACGCTTTCCATGCCGCCGGTCATCAGCACTGCGTCAAAGCCGCCCTTTTGGCTGCGGCGGTAGAAATAGGCCGCGTAGAAGGCCAGGGGGTGGTAGACTTTGAACCAGGCGATCCGGAAGGCCATCATGCAGTAAGCCACCGCATGGGCTTTGGGGAACAGGTACTTGATCTTCTTGCAGGAGCCGATATACCAGTCCGGCACACCAGCCGCCACCATTTCCTCCTCCGCGCCGGGAGGCAGTCCCCTGCCCTTACGGACAGATTCCATGATCTTAAAGGCCCGTTTGTCGGGCATACCGCAGGAGATCAGGTACAGCATGATGTCATCACGGGCGCCGATGGTCTGGTCCACCGTAGCCGTTTTGGAGTTGATCAGGTCCTTGGCGTTGCCCAGCCACACATCGGTGCCGTGGGTATAGCCACAGATTCGCACCAGGAAGTCAAACTTGGTGGGCATAGTATCCAGCAGAACGCCCCGGGTAAACCGGGTATTGAA
>JAXJVC010000425.1:0-2917 GCA_036308745.1 Oscillospiraceae bacterium
CCTACCGAGTGTTAAGAGAGGTATTTTAGAAATGAAAGTAGTGAAATTTGGCGGCAGCTCTATGGCTGACGCCGGCCAGTACCGTAAGATCCGGGACATCCTGCTGGCTGACCCCCAGCGGAAGGTTGTCATTGTTTCCGCCGCAGGCAAGCGCTTCAGCGGTGACCATAAGCTGACGGACCTGCTGTACCTGTGCCATGCCCATGTTCAGTATGGCGTGGATTGCTCCAGCATTTTTGAAATGATCGCAAACCGTTACCTGGACATCCGGGATGAACTGGGTCTGGACCTGCAGCTGGAGCCGGAATTCCTGGCACTGAAGGAGCGGATCGACGCTAAGGAAGTGACCCAGGAAGAGCTGGTCAGCCGCGGCGAGTATTTCTCCGCCAAGCTGATGGCAGCGTATCTCGGCTTCCAGTTCGTGGACGCTGCGGACTGGGTGAAGTTCAACATGGACGGCACCGTGAATAAGGAGGAGTCCTACGAGGCTCTGAAGCACCAGGTGCTGACGGGCTACGGTGCGGTGATTCCCGGCTTCTACGGCGTTATGCCTGACGGCTCCATCCACACCTTCTCCCGGGGCGGCAGCGATATCACCGGCGCTCTGGCAGCAGCGGCTCTGGATGCTGACGTTTATGAGAACTGGACTGACGTTTCCGGTATCCTGATGGCTGACCCCCGGATCGTGGAGAATCCCCAGGCCATTCCTGAGGTGACCTACGACGAGCTGCGGGAGCTGAGCTACTCCGGCGCCCAGGTTCTCCATGAGGACTGCATCTTCCCTGTTCGGGAGAAGAACATCCCTGTGAACATTCGCAATACCAACGCTCCCGAGGAACCCGGAACCATGATCCAGGAAAGCTTCGATGGCGACCATGATCCTGACCGCTTCATCACCGGTATCACCGGCAAGAAGGATTTCTCCATCATCTCCCTGACCAAGCGGGGTATGAGCAATCAGGTCGGCGTTCTGCGGAAGGTACTGACTGTTCTGGAGCGGCATGGCATCTCCGTGGACTATGTCCCCAACGGCATCGACAATGTTTCTGTGGTCCTGCCCACTGCCGCGCTGGAGAAGGATATGTATACCATCATGGCAGAAATCCAGAAGGAAGCCGGCCCCGACAGCCTGCAGGTCCACCATCAGATCGCGGTGGTTGCCGCGGTTGGCCGGAAGATGGCCTTCCGTCCCGGTATTTCCGGTAAGATCTTTGCGGCGCTGGGCGAGTCCGGCATCAACATCCGTATGATCAACCAGGGCCCCGACGAATTGAACATCATCTTCGGTGTGGACAATAAGGATTTCGCCGCAGCTATCAAGGTGCTGTACAACAGCTTTGTGACAAAATAAAATTTTATCTGTCACTGCGAGCCACCGTGCCGCAGCACGTACAGAGCGCAACCGCTGAAGGCGGCTCTTAGCGCATCGTAGTGTGCACTCTGGCGTGGCAATCTCCTCTGCTGATGGGGATTGCCATGTCGCTTCGCTTCTCGCAATGACAGTACATTCTTTGGGAGGTAATTACCATGAAAACTTACACTGTAGCTGTCCTGGGCGCTACCGGCGCTGTGGGACAGGAAATGATGAATATCCTGCAGGAGCGCAAGTTCCCTGTGGGAAAGCTGGTCCCCCTGGCTTCCAAGCGGAGCGCAGGCAAGACCCTGAAGTTCAATGGCGAGGATGTGGTTATCCAGGAAGCCTGCGACGCTGCCTTTGAGGGCGTGGACATTGTCCTGGGCGCTGCAGAGAACGACATCGCTGAGAAGTTTGCTCCTGCCATCGTGAAGGCCGGCGCTGTCTTCGTTGACAACTCCTCCGCTTTCCGTCTGGACCCCAATGTTCCTCTGATCGTTCCCGAGGTTAACCCTGAGGACGTGAAGAACCACAAGGGCATCATCAGTAACCCCAACTGCTCCACCATCATCACGGTTACCGCTGTCAACGCCCTAAATAAGCTGTCTCCCATCAAGACTATGACCGCTTCTACTTACCAGGCAGTTTCCGGCGCAGGTGTGGCCGGTATGGCAGAACTGGAGAACCAGGTCAATGCGCTGATGCAGGGCAAAGAGGCGGAGGTTAAGACTTTTGCTTACCAGATTGCCTACAACCTGATCCCTCAGATCGGCGGCGAGCAGTTCGAGGGCTACACCAGCGAGGAAATGAAGATGCAGAACGAGGGCCGGAAGATCATGCACCTGCCTGAACTGAAGGTCAGCTGCACCTGCGTCCGTGTTCCTGTTATGCGCAGCCACTCTATTTCTGTGTCCTGCCACTTCGACAAGCCTGTCACCGTGGAGCAGGTTCGGGAAGTGCTGGCAGACGCCCCTGGTGTGAAGCTGGTGGACGATTTGAAGAACAAGCAGTATCCCATGCCTCTGGATACCTCCGGACAGGATATCGTCTATGTCGGCCGTATCCGTCCCGACCTGACCGATGACAACGGCATCTGCCTGTGGTGCTGCGGCGACCAGGTCCGCAAGGGCGCTGCTACCAACTGCGTCCAGATCGCAGAGCTGCTGGTGAAGGAATAATACTATATATATTGTATAGCCCCGAAGGAGTGATCCTTCGGGGTTTATTTTTTGGAAAGCAGGCAATACTCTTCCGAAAGGAGGAATGATTATGAAATTACGGGAGATCATGACAAACCCGGTGATCCGGATCCGGCCGGAGGAATCTGTGGCGGTGGCGGCGAGGACGCTGACACATTATAATATTGGGATCCTGCCGGTGTGCGGAGCGGATGGACGGGTTTGCGGCCTGGTGACGGACCGGGATTTGGTGACCCGTTGCATTGCTTCGGGCAGATCCCCTGCTTCAACACCGGTGAAGGATGTTATGACCACGCATATCGTCTCAGCACGACCGGATATGGAGACCTCTGCTGCGGCGGGCCTGATGGGGAGGGAGCAAATC
>JAXJVC010000426.1:0-13759 GCA_036308745.1 Oscillospiraceae bacterium
ACCACCATCTCCGCTCTGTTCGGCGGCCCCGCAAACACTACTTACGGCGAGAACACCGGTGTTCTGGCCCTGTCCAAGGTCTATGATCCCAAGGTCGTCCGTCTGGCAGCCTGGTTTGCCATGATCCTCAGCTTCTGCCCCAAGTTCGCTGCGCTGATCGTCGCCATGCCCGCTGCCACCATGGGCGGTGTCAGCCTGGTGCTGTACGGCATGATCTCCGCCGTGGGTGTCCGCAACGTGGTGGAAAACCAGGTGGACTTCACCAAGAGCCGCAATGTTCTGATCGCCGCCATGATCATGGGCCTGGCTGTGGGCGTGACCTACAGCGGCTCCATCGTGATCCCTGTGGGCGGTGTGACCATCAGCCTGTCCGGTCTGGCTGTGGCTGCGCTGGTGGGTATCTTCATGAACGCTGTGCTCCCCGGTAAGGACTATGAGTTCGGTACCAACGAGCAGGGCGACACCTCCGTCAACTTTGGTTCCCGAAATAAGTAAGCAAATGGGCTCTCCCTATCGGGAGAGCTTTTTGCATAAAACAGGGGGAGAAAATGTGGCGGAAATGGATACTTGATTTCTTTGCGATTGTCTGGTAAATTGAATCCATCACAACGGCTCTGGCCGAACAACATCAGGAGGTAACCTATATGGCTAACAAATATGCTGGCACTCAGACCGAGAAGAACCTGGAAGCCGCTTTCGCAGGCGAATCCATGGCCAGAAACAAGTACACTTACTACGCATCCAAGGCAAAGAAGGAAGGCTACGAGCAGATCGCAGCCCTGTTCCTGAAGACTGCCGACAATGAGAAGGAACACGCCAAGATGTGGTACAAGGAACTGCACGACGGCATCGGCGGCACCGCCGAGAACCTGCTGGACGCAGCTGAGGGCGAGAACTACGAGTGGACCGACATGTACGACGGCTTCGCCAAGACTGCCGAGGAGGAGGGCTTCAAGGCTCTGGCTGCCAAGTTCCGTCTGGTGGCTGCCATCGAGAAGCACCACGAGGAGCGTTACCGCGCCCTGCTGAAGAATGTGGAGACTGCACAGGTCTTTGAAAAGAGCGAAGTCAAGGTTTGGGAATGCCGCAACTGCGGTCATATCGTGGTAGGCACCAAGGCTCCCGCCATGTGCCCCACCTGTGTCCATCCCCAGAGCTACTTCGAGGTCAACGCAGAGAACTACTAATGACATAAGGAAAGCGCCGTGGACATCCACGGCGCTTTTGCCTGTGTTATGGGCTTCGGTAGGGCGGCTTGAGGGCAAGCCGCCCTACATTGGCATATGCAAACTACGACTTGGGAATGGTAATGGTCACCACGATTTGGCTGTCCGTTTCCCGGCGTTCGGAGACTGCGGGGATACCGGAAAGCTGGATCTTTGCCAGAGACTGGGTCAGGTTGTTGAGAAAAGCCCCCACATTGGCCTTTGCCGCTCTGTCCGGCCGCTGGGACAACAGGGCGTCAATGTACTTTTCCGTCCGGGCCACGCTCATGCCCTGGCGCAGGATCTCAGCGATGGCGGCCAGCTTCTCCGGATCCGTGGGAAGCTTCAGCAGCGCCCGGGCGTGCCGCTCGGTCAGGCCGGCTTCCCGGAGGGCCGTCAGCACCACATCGCTGTGACGCAGGATCCGCAGCTTGTTGGCGACGGCGCTCTGGCTTTTTCCCAGAAGCCGCGCTGCCTGTTCCTGGCTCATGGAAAACCGGGCCATCAGCCGGGAAATCCCCATGGCCTCTTCAATGAAGTCCAGGTCCTGCCGCTGGAGGTTCTCCACCATGGCCGCCATGCCCGATTCCTGGTCATCCATCTGCATGACGATGCAGGGGATATCGCTGAGCCCCGCCATCTGGGCGGCCCGGAGCCGCCGTTCTCCGGCGATCAGCTCATAGCCACCCTCCACCCGCCGGACAGACAGAGGCTGGAGGATCCCGTGGCGGCGGATGGATTCCGAAAGCTCCTCCAGGGCTTCCGGGCGAAAGACCTTCCGGGGCTGTGCCGGATTGGGTCGAATGGCCCGGGCCGGCAGAAACATCACCCGTCCGGTCTCCATGTAGGTTTTCAGCTTCTGACATTGCATTTCCCGTCCTCCCTTGGTGCTTGGTGGTTCTATTTTATGTTTCCCGGTAGGGGAAACCCCACGAATTCCGCAGAGGATCTCGCCAAACCGCACGACAGGTTCTCCGCCAAAACAGCAGCAAAAAGGGCACGCTTTCGCGTGCCCTTCGGTTATATCATTCCACAGGGGTGCAGGCAAATTCCAGGATCTCGCCGGTGTCCTCATTCTTCACGATATCGGCGCTGGCGACCTTGATCAGGGACTGGTACTGGTCCTTCTTGGGGCCGCTCTTGGAGTAGGCCCACAGGGTGTCCATGTCATAGGTCTTATCCTCGGCGGCTGCGGCAGCCTGTCCGGCGGCAAAGGCATCGGGGTCCAGTACGTACACAGCCACGGTGTAGTCGGTGACATCTCCGAACAGGGGCCGGTAAGCGCTGTCCACCACGCAGACCACGGTCTCAGCATCCCACTCGTCGGTGTTGTCCAGGACCACCTGAGCCATAGCCTTGTTGGCCTCCACACGCTCCTCGGAGGAGTAGTCAGCAGACCGGGAGGTGCCGGTGTAGCGGTAGGCAAGATACCCGGTAGCGGAGCCCGCGCCGATGACAGTCAGCAGCACCAGGGCCACGATCTGCTTGCCGGTGATCTTCATATCGGCATCGGCACAGTGGACCAGCTTGGCCCGGCGCACCACAGGCAGCAGCATCTTCAGGAACAGGGTCAGCACCACAGATTCCAGGGGGAACATACACACGTTTTTCAGAATGCGGCTCAGGGTCATGATGCCCAGGATGGATTCCTTGGCTTCCTCAGGGTTGCCCACATAGACGTACCACCAGGCGTAGATGAACTGCTGCAGCACCACGTTGACGAAGAAGCCGATGCAGAACCGGCTCAGCATCACCCGGATGGGGGATACCTTGGCCCGGTACAGGAAGATGGCATAGATCATGGTGCTGGCGATCTCCGTCAGCATGAAGGGCAGGAAGTAGTCGCCGGTGGGGTAGATCATGAAGCCGATGGTATCGGAGATCATGGCGGCGGGGATCGCCACAACAGGTCCGAAGATCATGGCACCCAGGGCGGTGGCCAGCATGGCGGTCTGGATGCTCAGCTGGGGGCCAAGGGGAATGGCCAGGGGCTTCAGGGCGATGCGGATGGCGATCATCAGGGCGGTGACCACCAGCATTTTGGTATCCTTCAGCTCAGATGCGGCATCCCGCCAGTAGGCTTTGGAGAAGGGGGTCTTGTAAATAGCAGTTGACTTTTGCACTTTGGGCATAAAAATAGCCTCCTTTTTGTAGTACGAAACGGCGGCTGCATAAGCCCGCGCGGTCCGGAAAACAAAAAACGCCCCGACGAAAACCGTCAGGGAGCTACAAAGTGTTTCCGGAACACCCGTGGGAAAAGACAGCAAAATCACAGCCGACCATTCGCCCGACCGAGTATCGTTGCTACATAAAGGAGGATGTCCAATATGCAACAGCGGGTGCGGTGACCCCATCGTGGAAAAAATCCTTCGTCCTCCGGGCAACTCCCCGTCCCGGTGGCACTTAACGCAGGGTCTCCTACTCTGTTCAGGGAATACTATACACGAAATGGGGAGAAATGTAAATAGCTTTTTCAAGCAGATGGAAAAATTTATCGAAATCCGCAACAACACCGTAGGGGAGGGTCATGACCCTCCCACCGCACCGATTCTATAGAGTTGTCGGTTATTACGGATATGTTATGCTTTGCGGTATACGTTCCCTGTAGGGCGGGCTGCCCTACAGTTAGATGATAATTTCATAAATTTATATATATTCTCCGATGGGCGACGGAAAAAAGCGCATATTTTCTTTGACTGCGCCCCCAACCTCTGCTATAATGATATACTGAAAAAATGTGGGGCTTTTCTGCCCTTTTGGAGGAATATACTATGAGAATGAGAAGAATGCGCAATTTAGAACCCCGAATGGAAAAGTGTGCCGATTACCGCATTGCCGAGCCTGCCGCGCTAAAAGGGAACTGGCGTTCCCTGAAACCCGACTGCACCGCTCTATGGGTGGAAGTGGGCTGCGGCAAGGGCAAGTTCACCGCCGAGACCGCTGAAGCAAACCCCGATGTCCTGATGATCGCCGTGGAGCGGTGCCGGGAGGCCATGGTGGTGGCTATGGAAAAGGCCCAGTCCATGGGTCTGAAGAATGTGTTTTACATTGATATGGACGTTGCCAACATGGAGGAGATCTTCGCCGCCGGAGAGATCGACCGGCTGTTCATCAACTTCCCCGACCCCTGGCCCCGGAAGAAGAACGCCAAGCGCCGCCTGACCCACCGGGGCTTCCTGGATAAGTACTGCCGGGTGGTCCGGGAGGGCGGCGAGTTCCACTTCAAGACCGACAACGCACCTCTGTTCGAGTTCAGTGTGGAGGAGTTTGCCGCTTGCGGGCTGGAGGTCAAGAACCTGACCCGGGACCTGCACAAGGACGGCATCGTGGGCATTATGACCGGCTACGAAGAAAAGTTCCACGGTCTGGGTACCCCCATCAATCGCTGTGAAGTGGTGTGCAAGCCCTTCGTCCTGCCGCCGGAGGAGAAGAGAAAGCGCACAGGGGACGAGGAGTAAATTAGGAATTAGGAGTTAGGAGTGAGGAATGCTGCGGCAATTATGTTGTTTTCCTACGGAATCGAACCTTAATTCCTAACTCCTCATTCCTAACTCCTAAATTTGGAGATGATTTCACCCTCAATGGAGGTACAACTATGACTTATTTTGGAGGCTCCTGTGACATTGCCGTCATCGGCGCGGGCCATGCAGGTATCGAGGCCGCCCTGGCTGCCGCCCGGCTTGGCATGCACACCATCCTCTTTACCATCAACCTGGATACCGTGGGCAATATGCCCTGCAATCCCGCCATCGGCGGCACCGGCAAGGGCCATCTGGTCCGGGAGCTGGACGCCCTGGGTGGTGAGATGGGCGTTGCCGCGGACCATAGCTGCATCCAGTACCGGATGCTGAACCGGGGCAAAGGCCCTGCCGTTCATTCCCTCCGGGCCCAGGCCGACCGCCGCAAGTACCAGCAGTACATGAAGCACGCCCTGGAACTGCAGGAAAATCTGGAACTGAAGCAGGCCCAGATTGTGGAGATCCTCACGGAAAACGGTGCTGTAACAGCGGTCCGCACCCAGCTTGGCGCGGAGTATGCCGCCAAAGCCGTCATCATCGCCAGCGGCACGTATTTGGACAGCACAATCATCACCGGTGAAAGCGTCCTTTCCTCCGGCCCGGATGGGATGCATCCCAGCATCGGCCTTGCCGATAACCTGCGCAGCCTTGGCTTGGATCTCCGACGCTTCAAAACCGGCACGCCCCCCCGGATCAACCGCCGATCTATCGACTTTTCCAAAATGGAGCTGCAGCCCGGTGACGAGACGGTGGAACCCTTCTCCTTCCGCACGGAGCACCGGCCCTATAACGAAGCCGTGTGCTACCTGACCTATACCAACGAGAAGACCCATGAGATCATCCGGGCAAACCTGCACCGCAGTCCCATGTACGATGGCACCATCTCCGGTGTCGGCCCCCGGTACTGCCCCAGCATCGAGACCAAGATCGTCCGCTTTGCCGATAAGCCCCGGCACCAGCTGTTCATCGAGCCCTGCGGCCTGGACACCGAGGAGATGTATATCCAGGGCTTTTCTTCCAGCCTGCCCGAAGATGTGCAGCTTCAGATGATGCGCACCATTCCCGGCCTGGAAAACGCGGAAATGATGCGTCCCGCCTATGCCATCGAGTATGAGTGCATCGACCCTACCGGCTTGCTCCCTACCCTGGAGACCAAGGCAGTCTCCGGCCTTTACGGCGCGGGCCAGTTCAACGGCACCTCCGGCTACGAGGAGGCTGCCGCCCAGGGCCTTGTGGCGGGCGTCAATGCCGCCCTGAAGATCAAGGGTCAGGAACCCCTGATCCTGACCCGGGATACCAGCTACATCGGCACCCTCATCGACGACCTGGTGACCAAGGGAACGGAGGAACCCTACCGTATCATGACCAGCCGCAGTGAGTACCGGCTGCTTCACCGCCAGGACAATGCTGACCAGCGGCTGACCCATATCGGCGCCAAGATTGGCCTGGTGTCCCCGGAACGTCTGCGGCAGGTGGAAGAAAAGTACGAAGCCGTCCGCCGGGAGGTCCGCCGTCTGGAAGGCAGCGGCGTTCCCGGCAGCCCCGAACTGAACGCCATGCTGGAGGAAAAGGGAACGGCTTCCGTTGCCAATTCCGCAAGACTGGCAGACCTGCTGCGCCGTCCCCAGATCAGCTATGCTGACATTGCCCCCTTTGATACGGACCGCCCGGAGCTTCCTGCTTCCGTCACCGAGGAAGTGGAGATCCAGATCAAGTACGCTGGCTACCTTGCCCGTCAGGAAAAACAGGTGGAGGAATTCAAGAAGGAAGAATCCCGCCGCCTGCCGGAGGACATGGACTACCACGCCATTGCGGGATTGCGGCTGGAGGCCCAGGAAAAGCTGAGCCAGATCCGCCCCATGTCCATCGGCCAGGCAGGCCGCATCTCCGGCGTCAGCCCTGCCGATATTGCTGTGCTGCTGATCTGGCTGGAACAGCGGTAAATTGGGATTTGACGGACGGTATTTGTCCGAATGCAAAATTCAGAATGCAGAGTGCAGAATGAAGGTATTTCCTTCGGAAATGAATTTAAATTCATCCGCGAAGCGGATACCACAATTCTGCATTTTGCACTATGCATTCTGCACTTATCGTTTGCACCAACCGGCATTCTTTTGCATATGCTGTTCAGAGGTGATAATTTGGCTATTGTCAGGACCGACATACCCATGACATCCCAATTGAACGAGGAAACCATTTTGAAGCTGGTGGAGACCTACCCCTTTCTCCGAACGGAGCTGCTGACCACCACGGCCTTTGGCCGCCCGGTGCGCTCTGTGGTCATCGGGAACGGGGAGCGGAAGGTGCTGTATTCCGGGTCTCACCATGCCAACGAATGGATCACCACACCCCTTCTGCTGAAGTTCGTGGAAGAACTGGCGGAAGCGGTGCAAAGCGGGGGAAGGCTGTTCGGGGTAAACGCCCAGAATATCGTGAATGCTGCCACCATCTATGTGGTTCCCATGGTGGACCCGGATGGGGTGGACCTGGTCACCGGGGCAATCCAGCCCGGGACCCTGGAATACGAGACCGCAAACCGCATTGCCGACAATTTCCCGAACATACCCTTTCCTGACGGCTGGAAAGCCAACCTGCTGGGGGTGGACCTGAACCTCCAGTATCCCGCCGGATGGCTCCAGGCTCGGGAAATCAAGTTCTCTCAGGGCTATAATAAGCCCGCTCCCCGGGACTATGTGGGCCGCGCGCCCCTGAACCAGCGGGAGAGCATCGCCCTGGCAGACTATACCGAGGCCATCAACCCCATTCTGGTACTGGCCTACCATACACAGGGAAAGGTGATCTACTGGCAGTTCCGGGACTATCAGGTCCCCGGCGCCCGGGTGTTGGGAGAGGAATTTGCCCGGCTCAGCGGCTACAGCCTGGAGGATACCCCCTATGAATCCAGCTTTGCCGGCTACAAGGACTGGTTCATCCAGCAGTGGCGGCGGCCCGGCTATACCATTGAGGTAGGCGCAGGAGAAAATCCGCTGCCTTTGGAGCAGTTTGACGAGATCTACCGGGATAACCTGGGAATCCTGGTCACTGCCGCTTTGGGATTGCCGCAGTAAAAGGCTCCCCTTTGAGGGGAGCTGTCAGCGAAGCTGACTGAGGGTGCTGGCTAATCCATCACCATTCCGAGCTATCTTCCCTCAAAGGAAGACATAAATTGGTACAAAAGGAGCCCAATATGGTCGTATTTTTTGATGTTGACGGAACCGTCGTTGACGAGGAGACTCAAGCCATCCCCGAATCTGCCATCCGAGCGGTGGAGCAGCTGGGGAAAAACGGCCACCTGGCGGTGGTGAATACCGGCCGGCCCTTTTCTCACATCGATCCCCGGGTCCGGGCCATGGCCTTTGGCGGCTGGATCTGTGGCTGCGGCATGGAGATCCGGCTGAACGGGGAAACCTTGTTCTGCCATACCCCCGGCCCGGAGCTGTGCCGCTATGTCCGGGACAGCATCCGGGAGTGCGGCCTGCAGGTCCTGTATGAGACTGTGGATGGGGCGATCCTCACTGACGGCCCCCGGTCCGTTCATCCCATCGCTCTCCGGGAGGTAGCCCGGATGCGGGCCAAGGGCTTTGTCATCCGGGAGATCGACAGCCTGGAGGAACCGGCCTTTATGAAGCTGATGACCTATGACTGGCCCGGCTGCCGCCGGGAGGAATTTCTGCGCCGGATGGAGCCTTACTTCACCTGCATCGACCGGGGCAGCACCATGATCGAGATGGTGCTGGGCGGCTGTTCCAAGGCCGGAGGCATGGAGGAGCTGCTGCGGCATCTGGGGATATCCCGGGGGGATACCCTGGCCATCGGTGACAGCACCAACGACCTGCCTATGTTTGCCGCTGCTGGCCATACCGCCTGCATGGGGGAGGGCATGGAGGAACTGAAGCGGGAAGCGGAATTCATCACCGCGGGCGTCATGGACGACGGCATTGAAAAAGCCCTC
This sequence comes from Oscillospiraceae bacterium, assembly GCA_036308745.1. GTDB lineage: Bacteria > Bacillota > Clostridia > Oscillospirales > Oscillospiraceae > Faecousia. Next base: position 8,676 of record JAXJVC010000426.1, read on the forward strand.
AAACACTTCGGACTCATATAAAATGCAGGAGGAATTTTCCTCCTGCATTTTTACATTTCCAGTTGACATTCCAGAGGTTTTGTATGTATAATAAACTTGTGCTTAGAAAATAAATTTATGTTTAGGAGGATGCTCCATGACCCAGCGGGAACGGCAGATTTTGCAGCTTATTGAGGCGGACCCCATGATCTCCCAGCAGGACATCGCGGACAAGCTGGGCATCACCCGCTCCAGTGTGGCGGTGCATATCTCCAATTTGATCAAAAAGGGTGCCATTGCGGGCAAGGGCTATGTGCTGCGCACCAGCTCCTACGCCGTGGTGGTGGGCGGCGCCAATGTGGATATTGGCGGCCGGTCCTTTGGTCCCCTGGTGGCGGAGGATTCCAACCCCGGCTCTGTCAGCATGAGCCTGGGCGGCGTGGGCCGGAATATTGCCCACAACCTGTGCCTGATGGGCACCGATGTACGGATGCTGACGGCCTACGGCGACGATCTCAACGGCCAGCGGCTTGCGGCGGCCTGTTCCGAGCAGGGCATCGACATGAGCAACGCCCTGCGGATCCCCGGCGGCACCACCTCTACCTACCTCTATCTCACTGACCCCCAGGGGGAGATGGCCCTGGCAGTTTCTGATATGGAGATCTGCAAGCAAATCACCCCCGCCTATCTGGCATCCAACCTGTCCCTGTTGCAGAACGCCCAGGTGGTGGTTGCGGATACCAACCTTCCGGCGGAGTCCCTCCGGTACCTGGCAGAGAATTGCACCGCCCCCTTGTTCATCGACCCGGTGTCCACAACAAAGGCGGAAAAACTGCGGCCCATCCTGCATAAGATCCACACTTTGAAGCCCAACAGGCTGGAAGCGGCGCTGCTGTCCGGGGTGGAGATCCGTACGAAGGAGGATGTGGAAAAGGCAGCAGACGCTCTGACGGAGCTGGGTGTCCACCGGATGTTCATCAGCCTTGGGGCCGACGGTGTTTACGCCGCCATGGGCGGCCAGCGGCTGTGGCTTCCCAACCTGCCGGGAACCATGGTGAATACCACCGGCTGCGGGGATGCCTTTATGGCTGCCCTGGTATGGGCCTACCTGGAGGGAAGCGACCTGGAGACCACCGCAAAGGCGGGGCTTGCTGCAGGCGCCATCGCCATGGAATCCCCGGAGACCATCAACCCCAATATGTCCGCGGAAGCTCTTCGCCAGCGGATGGGACAGTAAGAATGTAATTATATTTTAGATAAAGGAACGTGACTATTATGAACATGAACAAGTATCTGGACGTCAACCCCGAAGTCGCCGCTGCCATTGCTGAGGGCAAGCCTGTTGTTGCCCTGGAATCCACCATCATTTCCCACGGTATGCCCTATCCCCAGAACGTGGAGACCGCTCTGAACGTGGAGCGGATCATCCGGGAGAACGGCGCTGTGCCTGCCACCATCGCCATCATCGGCGGCCGCCTGAAGGCCGGCCTGACCGCTGAGGAGATCGAGTACTTCGGCAAGAAGGGCCAGGCCATCCACAAGGCCTCCCGCCGGGACCTGGCAGTTCTGTGCGCCCGGGGCGAGGACGGCGCTACCACCGTTACCACCACCATGATCATCGCCCACATGGCCGGCATCAAGATCTTTGCCACCGGCGGCATTGGCGGTGTTCACCGGGGCGCCGAAACCACCATGGACATCTCCGCTGACCTGGAAGAACTGGGCCAGACCCCTGTCATGGTTGTCTGCGCAGGTGCCAAGTCCATCCTGGACCTGGGCCTGACCCTGGAATACCTGGAGACCAAGGGCGTGCCTGTCATCGGCTACGGCACCAACGAGCTGCCCGCCTTCTACACCCGCCAGTCCGGCTTCGGCGTGGACTACCGCATCGACACCCCCGCAGAGCTGGCCGCAGCCTTCAAGGCAGGCCATGAGATGGGCCTGAAGAGCGGTATGCTGGTTACCAACCCCATCCCCGAGGAGTACGCCATGCCTCTGGAGACCATCAACGCAGCTATTGACCAGGCTATCGGTGAGTGCAATGCCAAGGGCATCCACGGCAAGGAGACCACTCCCTTCCTGCTGGCCCGGGTGGCAGAGCTCACCGGCGGCGATTCCCTGGCTTCCAACATCCGCCTGGTGTACAACAACGCCAAGGTGGCAGCCCAGACCGCAGTGGAGTACTGCAAGATCTGATATTCTTATTCGTAAAACGGCACCCGGTTTTTTACCGGGTGTCATTTTTTGCGCCCATTTGGGCAGCTCAGTTGCGCCCGCTGGCAGGTCATGTCGGGAGGGGTTGAAAAAATCCTGGAATATGATACCATCAGTTCAGCGAGGTGATGGCATGAAAATAACGATCAACATTGATGACAAGCTGACTGAGACCCAGATCCATATCAGTAGCCCGGCGTTATCTGCCGAACTGGAAAAGATGATCGCGGCCCTGCGGATCTACGATCAGCAGATGGTGGTGTTTAAGGGTGAGGAATCGGTGATCCTGGAGGTGGCACAGATCGTCTACGTGGAATCCGTGGACCGGAAGACCTTTGTGTACACCCGAAACAACTTCTACGAAACCAAGCTTCGGCTCTACGAGATGGAGGAACAGCTGTGCCAGAGCGGCTTTCTGCGGACCAGCAAATCCTGCCTGGTGCAGCTCAAGCAGATCCGCACACTGAAAACGGAGCTGAACCGAAAGCTCCGCGTCACATTGGAAAATGGCGAGCAGCTCATGGTTTCCCGGCAGTATGCCGACGAGCTGAAGCGCAGACTGGGGGTAATGTAATGGAAAAGAAAGGCACAATTTTAGATTATATCGGCCAGGTGCTTCTGATCTATGGCGGCACTATGGTGGTAATGAATATTTGCACATTCCTTGTTGGCGAGGACGCTCAGGAGATATCCAGCCTGTTTTCTCTGGGCAGCAACGGCATGAGTGTAGCGGTCAGCTTTCAGTTTTTGCTGGTAGCGATTTTGAACACGGCTCTGCGGTTCCTGTTTATGACAGATGCCATCATCAAGAAAATGTCCCTGACGGGCCGGGCAGTATGCCTCTATGGCAGTACGCTGGCAGTGATCCTGTCCTTCATCCTCCTGTTCGGTTGGCTCCCGGCGGAATCCATCGCCTGGGTCATGTTCGCGGTCTGCTATGTGGTAAGCTGCACCGTCAGCACCCTCATCGCAGCCCATAAGGAAAAGACGGAAAATCAAAAACTGGCGGAGGCGCTGAAAAGACTCAAGGAGGAAGCATAATGGGCAAATCCATCATCATTGACGGCATCTCCAAATCCTTTGGAGAAAAGAAAGTCCTGAACGATATCAGCCTGGAAATCGGCCAGGGAGAGATCTTCGGTCTGCTGGGCCCCTCCGGTGCAGGCAAGACCACACTCATCAAAATTCTGACAGGCCAGCTGAAGGCAGAGCAGGGCGCCACCGCCATCAACGGCGTGGACTCCCAGCACCTGAAGGGCTCCGACTACAGCAGCTTCGGCATTATGATGGACAATTTCGGTGTCTATGAGCGGCTGAACTGCTTTGATAACCTGAAAGTTTTTGCCCGGATTTACCGCATCGGCAACGACAGGATCCGCCAGTCCCTGGAAGCTGTGGGTCTGGGGAAGGCAGGCAAGACGGCGGCAGGCGATCTGTCCAAGGGCATGAAGAGCCGCCTGCGGCTGGCCCGGGTGTTTATGATCGATCCTACCATTTTGTTCCTGGACGAACCCACCAGCGGTCTGGACCCGGCCACGGCGGAGGAAATCCAGCAGATGATCGTGGCGGAAAAGGCCAAGGGCAAGACCATCTTCCTGACCACCCACAACATGGCGGAAGCGGAAAAGCTGTGTGACCATATCGCTCTGCTGAACGAGGGCAAGATCGTGGAGTATGGCAGCCCCAAGGAGATCTGCCGCCGCTACAATCACCAGAAGCGTTTGTGCGTCCACCTCACTGACGGAACGGACCGGGAGATCCCCCATGATGCTGCCGCGGCGGAGACCGTTGGGGAACTGCTGAGAAGCGGCATGGTGGAGACCATCCACTCCACAGAACCAAATTTGGAGACTGTATTTATGGAGCTGACGGGAAAGGAGCTTTCGGTATGAGAAATGTTTGCGCAGTATTTCTGAAACAGGTCAAGGAAACCTTCAAAAACCAGGCGATCCTGATCCAGTTTGTGCTGTTTCCTGTGTTTGCCTTCGTGCTGGAGAATGCCATTCAGGTGGACGATCTGCCGGAGCATTACTTTGTGAAGATGTTCTCGGCCATGTTCGTGGGCATGGCCCCTCTGACGGCCATGTCCGCCATCCTGTCTGAGGAAAAGGAAGCGAATACCCTCCGGGCTCTGCTGATGTCCAACGTGAAGCCGGTGGAATACCTCCTTGGCGTAGGCAGTTACATCCTGCTCATGTGCATGGCAGGCTCCGCGGCCCTGGGCCTGTGCGGGGAATACACAGGCAGGGACTTTGGCACTTTCCTGCTGGTTATGGGACTGGGCATCCTCACCTCCATTCTCGTGGGCGCAGTCATCGGCATCTGCAGCAAAAACCAGATGGCAGCTACCTCCGTCACCGTGCCGGTGATGATGGTGTTCTCTTTCCTTCCGATGCTGTCCATATTCAATGAGACCATTGCCAAGGTTGCAAAGTTCACCTATTCCCAGCAGGTCAGCCTGCTGATCAACGGCATTGGCACTGCGGATATCACCTCGGAAAACCTGGTGATCCTGGGTACAAATATGGCGGTTGCCGTGGTTCTGTTCCTGGCAGCCTTCCGCAAAAAAGGTTTGGAATAACAGAAGAGGGCAGGTCAAAGACCTGCCCTCTCAGTGTATCGATAAATTGTTGTTTATCGCACTGGCTCGGGAGCGCCCAAGGCTTCCCCTGGGGGGAAGCTGGCAGGCCGACAGGCCTGACTGATGAGGAACGGCGACATCTGAAAGCCAGAATGCAGATCGTTAAATAGGTAAAATTTCAAATATTCTACCATCTTTACTGACTGCATTCCGTATCTAACTGCATCGCCATTCCTCTTCCGTCTCGCCTTCGGCGATCCACCTTCCCCTCGGGGGAAGGCTTGCGGCTGTGCCGCTAAACGATAATTTA
>JAXJVC010000427.1:0-4167 GCA_036308745.1 Oscillospiraceae bacterium
GCGGCGGATTTTGAGTCCGCTACGTCTACCATTTCATCACACCGGCGCGGTGTCTACTTAGTATAGTACACTTCCGCCCAAATTGCAAGCAAAAGTTTTGCCGTCTCGCCGGAAAGCAGTCATTCCGTTTCCTCAATGATATAAATATCGGAACCGAAGTCGCCCTGGGTACGCTGGTTTTTGTCGTAGCCGGTACCCCGGAACAGGGGCTTCAGGAGAATCCCTGCCGCCAATGCCCCACCGGAAACCGTCAGGTCCTCCGCATTGCCTGGGAGGGTAAGGCGGCTGTCGGCGATCCGCAGCAGCGCGCCATTGGGGTTTACGTTCACCGGGACCACGTGCTTCAGAAGGTTGCCAAACTGCCCCACCCGGATGGCCTGGGAAAGAGCGGTGACATGATAGGTCCCATTGGGTTTCAGTCCGGGAACCCGAAGCTGTTCATACCCCGGAGCGGCGTGGACCAAACCATGGAACACCCCCGCCAGGGTGGTCTTCCCATGGGTGACCTGCCAGCCGGTTTTGGTGCGGCGGAAGGTGCCGTACTGGAACACATGGCGGTACTGCTTGTAAAACGCCACCTGTGCTTTCACTTCCTTGATCTCCACAGGGAGCAGGTGCTTTAAGTCCAGCTCATAGCCGAGACACCCGAAAAACGCCACATTGCCCCGGGTCGCCAGGGGAGTATGGCGCAAAGTCTGGGCATGGGGTGCGGCAGAAACATGAGCGCCGAAGGTGGACTGGGGATAGAGATAGCTAAGATTACCCTGGATAGTCAGCCGCTCGATGGGATCTGTATCATCACTGCACCAGATCTGAGGCGAGAAGCACAGCATTCCCAAATCGAAGCGGTTGCCGCCGGAGGAGCAGCTTTCCAGCAGCACCCTGGGCCGGGGTTCAAAGATCCGCCGCAAAACATCGTACAGGCCCAGAACGAATTCGTGAGCCTTTGCCCCCAGGGCGATGGAATGGCGGTTCATATCCCATTTTACATAGGAGATTTTGGCAGAATCCAGGATTTTCCCCACATTTTCCACGATATAGTCCCGAACTTCCAGCTTAGTCAAATCCAACAGAAGCTGGTTTCGGCCCAGGACGTTGGGGAAGCTGTCCGTCAGCGCCCAATCCGGGTGGGCGCGGTACAGGTCACTGTCGGGATTTACGGATTCCGGCTCGAACCACAGACCAAACTCCATCCCCTTGCCCCGGATCCGCCGGGCAAGGCCATCCATGCCATCGGGTAGCTTTTTCCGATTCACGCTGTAATCTCCCAGCCCCGCCTTGTCGTCATTTCGCTGGCCAAACCAGCCGTCGTCCAGGACGAACAGCTCGCAGCCCAGATCCTTAGCCCGGTCAGCCAGATCCAGCAACCGCCGCTGGTTGAAATCGAACATACAGCCCTCCCAGCTGTTGTACAGCACCGGCCGGGGGCGGTTCTGCCAGTAGGTGGGAACAATGTGGTCGTTTACGAAGCGGTGCATGTTCCGGGACAGACCGCCGAAGCCCCTGTCAGAACAGCACAGCACCGCCTCAGGGGTCTCAAATTTCTCTCCGGGCTGTAATTCCCTGTGGAGGTTGCTGGGATTGATGCCCTGCATCACCCGGGTCAGCCCCTGGAGGGACTGCTGGGCAGAACCATAATGGTTGCCGGAGTAAACCAGATTGAAGCCGTAGACCCGCCCCGCTTCCTCAGTGGCATCCCCCTCAAACAGCAGGAATCCGGGATTATGCCGGTTGGAGGACGCGCCGGTAAGGCTTTCGTTGACTGCCTTGGTGCCGCCAACGGGAACATCCTGACGCCGCATCTCCGCGATCCAACCGCCATTGAAGGTAGCCATGGTATAGGAGCCAGGCAGGTCCACACAGAAACTCATCAGCTTGTTGACCGCCAGCGGTTCCTCCCCGGTATTTTCCAGCACCGCCCGGCGGGTGAGAGCAGTCTCAAAGGCGGTATAGTACAGCGTAAGCTTTGCGCCATTCTGGGCCATGGTCAGCGCCAGGGTCTGACATTCGCCATGGGCCTGGGGAAGGCCGGACTCCATGGCAGGACTTCCCTCCACAATGGAGGCCTCCACAAACCGGAAATCCGAAGAAGCACCCGCCAGCTCCAGCGGGCTTTCCCGGTAGTCTCCCCGTCCGCTTCCACTCCATTCCAGAGCCTTGTCGTCCAGGCAAGTTGCACTGTCTCCATCCGTCAAAACCACGCTGGAGCCCCAGCCGAGACCGCTGTGGCACACAAAGGCCGCGGCATCTGAACTGCGGACAGGTCTGCCGAAATGCAGATGCCTGGGGATCCCCAGTTCGTCAATGGAAAGTAGATACGAATAGGCATCGGTTTTCAGATGAAAGATATTCTTCTCGCCGGTAATCATAAAAATCCACCCCTTTTCTCCATTTTACGGTGAAAAAATCCCCCTGTCAACGAGATTCTTGGTGACGGATGGAAAACGGTGTGCTATAATGCAGATAAAATGAGGAATGAGGAATTAGGAGTTAGGAATTGTGTCCGTGCGGATTCTGCAGCACAATTCCTAATTCCTCACTCCTAACTCCTAATTTCTAAGGAGGCGCATACATGGAACGCACACGTTGGTACAAAGACACCGTATTTTATCAGGTCTGGCCCCGGTCCTTTAAGGACGGCAACGGCGACGGCATGGGCGACCTGCTGGGCGTTTATGAAAAACTGGACTACATCAAGAGCCTGGGCTGTGACGGCATCTGGTTCTCCCCCATCTATCCCTCCCCCGGGGCAGACTGCGGCTATGACATTGCGGACTATATGGACATTGCGCCGGAGTTTGGCGGCATGGAAGCCTTCAAAAAGGTGCTGGAGGGCGCTCATGAGCGGGGCATGAAGATCCTGATGGACCTGGTTGTGAACCACACCAGCGACGAGCATGCGTGGTTCCAAAAAAGCCGGATGCGCATCGATCCCTACACCGACTACTATATCTGGCGACCCGCCGGGAAAGACGGCAAGCTTCCCAACAACTGGGACAGCAATTTCGAAGGCAAGGCCTGGACCTGGGACGAGGTTCGGGGTGAATACTACCTCCACCTGTTCGCCGTGAAGCAGCCCGACCTGAACATGGACAATCCCCTGGTGCGGGAGGAGGTCAAGAAAATCCTGAAATTCTGGCTGGACATGGGTGTGGACGGCTTCCGGGAAGATGTGATCACCTACATCTCCAAGCAGGAGGGCCTGCCCAATGACTACCTTTTCCCCATCTACAAGGGCATGCCTAAGTACAACCACGGCCCCCACATCCACGAGTACCTCCGGGAATTTAAGGAGGATGTGCTGGACAACTACGACTATTTCACCCTGGCAGAGGCCCCTCTGGTGTGGCCCAAGCAGGCGCTGAAGTACATCGACGAGAAAAACGGCCAGATCGATTCCATGATCCAGTTCCAGTGCCAGTGCGCCGACTGCCTGTTCACCGACTATCTGCCCACCAAATTCAGTCTGCGGAAGATGAAGCGGGCCTTCTCCAGCTGGCAGCATAAGCTGGCGGGAAAGGCATGGAACTGCCTGTACATCGAAAACCACGACCATCCCCGGATCGTCTCCCGCTACGGCAGCGAGGAATTCTGGGCAGAAAGCGCCAAGACCCTGGCGGCAGCCTTCCTGTTCCAGCAGGGTACCCCCTTCATCTATCAGGGCCAGGAGATCGGCATGACCAACTGGCGTCCCGAAGATCCGGAGATGTACGAGGATGTCCAGACCCGATATACCTACGCCCACAGCAACCTGAACAAGTCTCCGGAAGAGCGGCTGAAAAAGCTGTGGCGCTCCTCCCGGGATTCCGCCCGGACCCCGGTGCAGTGGGACGACACCGAAAACGCCGGCTTCACCACCGCGGAAAAGCCCTGGTTCTATGTCAACGAGAACTATAAAGAGATCAACGTTGCCAAACAGGACAAAGACCCGGATTCCATTCTGAATTTCTACCGCCGGGCCATCGGGCTGCGCAAGTCCCTTTCCTGCGTCCGGGACGGCGAATACAGGGAATACCGGAAGCTGTCCGGGAAGGTGTATATGTACTCCCGGCAAAACCAGCGGCAGAAGATTCTGGTGGTCTGCTCCTTCCACAAAAAGCCCATGGGCTTCCGTCCACCCGCAGACTTTTATCTGGGCGGCGCCCGGCTGGCCCTATGCAACTATAA
>JAXJVC010000428.1:0-9410 GCA_036308745.1 Oscillospiraceae bacterium
ATGATATCCCCGGGAAGGGGAAAGTAAGCGTCATCCTCCTGCCAGCACTGCAGTCCGGAGAACAGGCCGATCTGCCGTTCGCAGCCGCATTCCGTAGGGATGATATCCGTAAGGCCGCACTCTATGGCAACTGCGCTGACAAAAGTGGCGCACCAGCTGTCCGTATACTGCACCACATAATCCTGGGCAAGAGGCGGGTGGGAATTATACAGGTCAACGATCTTCTGATGGCTTCCGTCGGATTCCTTACATCCCAGATAGCTTTCGGCTGTTTCCACTACCTGCATCCGCAAAGCGGCTTCCTCCAGGGAAACCTCCCGGGAAAAGCCCCAGGGATCAGATGCAAAATAGGCAAAACCCATAGCCGATAGCAGCAAAAGAATCCCGGCGATGGCAATGGGGATCCAAATCTTTTTCTTTGTAATCATGGAAAATCCTTCTCTTTATTTTTGCTCCATTATACCAGTGTGCCATGGGAATTGCAAATTATTCTGCCTATAAAATTACATAAATAAATATAATGCCAGAGTAAGCAGGGCGGAATTTTGATCTTCTCGGCAGTCGCCTGCCATAAGCAGGAGCAGGATCACCACCAGCAGATCGGCCGTATCAAAGTCCTTGGGCAGAAGATTGCGCAAAAAACTGCCGATCCCACCCTCATTGTGTTCCGGGCAAGGCTCAGGATGGGGCGGCCGGGGCTTTTGCCTGGGCGGAGGACAACAGCCCTGCCGGGGACAGCGTCCTTGATTTTGGGGTCTCGCCTCCTCCTTACAGGGTGGAGGCGATTGCTCCTCTATAGGAGGACACGGCGGGGGAGGCGGGGGAGAGGGATACGCTTCCTGGCGGGGCGCGGGACGGCTGCGGTCCGGCATCCGGCTCCGCCGGAAGCTGCCGTCGGATTGGGGGATGTATCGGTTATACATGTTCTATCACCTTCCTGTCAGAAGCTGCAGACCTCCGGAATTAAGAAATGCGGAGGCAAACTTTGCCATTTTAGCGGCCCGCATGGCCTTTTCCAGCTTGGATACCCGGTCTCGGCTCAAATAGGGTCCCAAAGCCCTCAGGAGGGCCTGCTGCTCCTTATCAATACTGCTTTGCCCTGCAAGACCGGATAGATTTTTCACCATGGATAGATCAATATCCGGGATGGAAGGAGGATTGGGGGTGGGTTCCGGTTCCGGAATCGTGGCTGAGGACTGCCCCATACTCTGCGCCATGGACATAATCTGCTGCATAAGTTGGGGGTTGCTTAGGATAGAACCCAGCTTTTCTTGTATTTCCTCCATAGCTTACCTCCCCATCTGTTCCAACAGTTTTTTTATCTGAGGGTCCTGCAGCAGCGCAGACATGGCCTGCTTTGCTTGCTGAAAGTCTCCTTCAGCAGCCTTTTGCATCGCCTGCTGAAGGGCCGGATTATTCGATTGCTGCAGCATATTCAAAAGCTGCTGGCCCGCAGGGGTGCCGGCAAACCGCATAGCATCCTGGATGGCCTTGTCATGATATTCCATTGATATGCCTCCCCATGGGATAGAAATAATTCTTCTCCACTACTATATGAGGGAGATTCGCCGTATGTGAATAAAAAAGCTGCCCGCAAACTGCGGACAGCAAATGCTTTGGTTTTATACGTGCCAGGTACGGCCGTTCATCTCTACGATTTTGCCGTACTCGACCAGCATCTCGTGGAAGAAGTTCCGAACGGGAGTCTTCTTGGACATAGTCAAATACCTCCTTTATATGGGGCGGATATACCGCCGTGAATGGTTTTTCTGTCATCCCTGCAAGGGGCGCATTCAGGCGGCTTCCCTTGAAGTATGGGTATTATATCACCTTGACATGCCGGAAAAAAGTGGTATAATTGACTTCCTTATGGTGGATATTGACATTGTGAATAAAATATTAAGCTGGAAAATATTCCGTAAAGGAGCGAAATGGTGCAAAATTACCAACATAAACTACTGACCGACCTGGATGAAACCGGATTCGGCATCAAATATGAAAATAATCTCAGTGCCTATACACCACCCCACTGGCACCAGGCTATGGAGCTGCTTTTGTTTATCAAGGGACGGGTGGTTTGCAATTTCAACAATACGACCCTGCACGCGAAACCCGGCGACCTGTATCTTATCAACAGTCATGAGGTACACGCCACACGATGCAGCCGGGATGCGGTCTATCTGTGCGTTCATGTCCAGCCCAGTCTCATGTGCCGGTATGTTCCTGATTTTGATCAGCTCACGTTTTCCCTGGCCTTTCCCCCTGAAGACAGAGAAAAAGCCGCCGCTTACGAGCAGCTCCGGTCTCATATGCAGGAAATTCTACACTTTATGGAAGCACCATCCTCCTGTGGTAGGCTGACTTGCAATGCCAGGCTGTTTGATCTGACCGCGATCCTGGTGCAGTATTTTTCTAAGCCTCTGGCACTGGAGGAAACCAAGCTCCGGCGAAGCGACATGACCCGGCTGGAGCCGATCCTGGAATACACCCAACTCCATCACGGAGAGGACCTTTCCCTGGACGGTGCCGCAAAGGCAATGGGCTTGAATAAGGAATATTTCTGCCGCCTGTTCAAAAAGAATATGGGTGTCAGCTATATCCAGTACCTGTATCAGGTTCGTGCCACGGCGGTTTGCCGGGAGCTGGAGATTGGAGATGACCCTATTGGAGAAATCGCCCAACGTCATGGCTTCCGGGATCCCAAAATGCTGGGACAGTATTTTAGAGAGATCTACGGTTGTACCCCTTCGGAAAAGCGGAAATTTTTCCGAGAGGTCAGTCTGGAAGGTAGAAATCCTGATTTCGGTATGATATAATGGGAACACGCTCATAATAAAGGAAGATCGTTATGAAAATTCTTGTATTGTCCGATTCCCATTCTGCCATGAGCTTTATGCGCCGCTGTGTGGATGGGGTTAAGCCGGATGCCGTGATCCATCTTGGAGACTATTTTGATGATGGCGCTGCGCTGGCGGAAGAGTATCCCGGCATCCCTTTTTATCAGGTGCCGGGAAACTGTGACCGCTACCGCTGTATGCCGGGAACACCCGAGATCCGCATTGAGCGCATCTTTGGCGTGGACCTCTATTTGACTCATGGCCACCGGCATAATGTAAAATTGTATTTGGGGGCATTGGTCAAGGATGCCCGGGTCTGCCGCGCCGCTGCGGCCCTATATGGACATACCCACGAAGCCGACTGCCACCGCGAAGAGGATGGCCTGTGGGTGCTGAATCCGGGAAGCTGCGGTTACTATGGCGGCAGTGCGGGCTTGATAGAAGTGGAGGGAGGCAAGATCCTCCGCTGCACGATCCTGCGAGGGGAGGACCTGTCCTGATCATCAGGAAATGGTGATCAGAAACGCCATGGCGCTGATCAGCCCCACACCGGAAGCCACAGCTGTTAGAATGTCCAGCAGTTTTCCGGTAAAATAGCTTGCGTCTGCAGCATTGGGATAGATGGGCTGCTTGGGCTTGTAGATGGTAAGTAGTCCGTATTGCTTGTTCTGTTTCATTGTTTGTTCCTCCTTTGTTTTTCTGTGATATCAGTATACAAAGAATAAAGTCCAATAAACCGTACTTTAAGAATATTCCAAAGATATTCCAAATCCATACATACTCTTGCAACCTACCCAAAAATATGGTATGATACGCTATATTCCACACCCGGAGGTGTAATATGAATGTGTTAAGCAGCGTTTCTGATAAGTGGAACGCATTTCTGGACCGGTTCCGCTCCGTTGAAGAGCAGGGAGGAACGGCATATGATAAAGTTAAGCGGGTCATTGGCATCATCGTGATGTGCCTGTACCGCCTGCGTAAGGTGGTTTTGGCTGCGCCTGTGGTCTATTACGCCCTGAAGCTGGCGAACTACAATAGCAAGCACCTGCCTGAGTATGTGGGAATCAACCTACAGACCAATGGAGCATTTGCGGATATCATCAGCCGGAATACAGCGGTGATGGGCCCTCTGCTGGTAACTGCAGTCTGCCTTGTGTTGATGTTCTTTTCTAAAAAAGCACTGCCTACCTGGGCTATCAGTGTGTTTTCTCTGGTGCTGCCCCTGCTGATTCTGGTAAGCAACCTGTATCCTGCTTAAACAGATTTTGGTAATCATTTCTTTTCCGTATGTTCAAGGTTTCTTCATCAATCGCATCCGTTATATGGTATAATTTAGGTACAGAGCGGATGCAATGAGGAAAACCGATGCCGCGGAAATATCTGCGGATAACCCGACGGCGTACCTGTGACACGCTGCATACCGTAGAACAGAGGATATTAAACAGGCAGCGGTTCGGCAAGGAACCGCTGCATATTTTTTTCCACATAGAGCAAAAGAACCGCTGCTTTTTGCAGCGGTTCTGATTGTTATTCGGGGTCGATATCCTGGACCTTCGTATTCTTTCCCAGGTAGGCTAGAATATAGCTGATAAAAGAAATGCCCAGGAAAACAGCATCAACAATGGCGATGGCGTTGACGGCCCAGGCGGCCATATTGGGGAACAGCACCAGGGCAATGAGACTGACAAAGAGAATGGTGGTGCAGACCTTGCCTGCCATCAGAGCGCCGGGAAGCATTTTCCGCTTGCGCAGATTGATAATGCCGGCGATGAGCTGGAAGGCCTCTTTGATGACAAACAGCAGTAGAACGAACCGCAGGGATGGATACTTCAGGGACAGGCACAGGGTCAGGGTGAATTGGGTCATCTTATCTGCAACGGGATCCAAAATTTTACCCACTGTGGAGATCATATTAAAGTGTCGGGCGATCTTTCCGTCGATGGCATCCGTCAGGCAAGACACTGCCAGGATGGCTGCGGCGGTAAAGTACTGGCTGGGTTCCGTCGCACCTAGGTAGATCACCACATAAACCGGGATCAGAACCAGTCGGAACAGGCTCAGCAGATTAGGGATTGTAAGTATTTCCTTTTTCCAGTCTTTGATAAACATGGACAGATTCCTCCATTGGCAGTTTTCCAGGCACTGCCACAATGGGAATATTATAGACACATTTGAAGTGTTTATCAAGTGAAAGCTGGCAGGAAAAAGAAAAATTCACAAAACGGAAATATTTGGTGGTCAATTCATCCGGATCTGGCGGTTGGCGGCCAGGGGATATTGGGTGACGAGATGCTTCCATGTGGTCTTATCCAGATTTCCTGTGCTGGGTAGTCCGCTTAAATACTGGAAAGAAGCCAGAGAATCTGCGGTGGGTTCATCCAAAAGGCCATTCATGCTTGGTTGGCCGATGCTGTCATATACCTGAGACAGTACGGTAAGCATTCCCTGTACCAGGTACAGATGGGGGTGGCGCTCACCCTTTCGGATGACCTGACCGGGATTCAAAATAAGAAACAAAGCTTCGGCTTCGTCCTGCTCGATCAGAGCAGGCTCATACACTGCCACGATGGCTTCCCAGGTTGCCTGGTCTGTAACGCCGGTAACGGGTAGACCGTGCATCCGCTGAAATGCGGAAACTGAGCGCATGGTCTCCGGGCCGTAGATTCCATCCGGAATCACACTAACGTGTCTCGGGTCATTTTCCGCAATGACGCGCAGCATGGTCTGCAGACTGCGTATGGGCTGACCGATAAAGGATTCGGCAGGTCTCATCGTACTACCTCCTGACTGACAGGGTCCTGGTTCCCGGTGCTCAGGTTATTTCCGGGATACTGGGTCATGGTCGAGGTACGGGAATAGCGGGCTCTGGGAACGGTACGGCCCTGAATAGCGGAAGTATAGGGGAAATTCTGAGGATCCCGCCAGGCGGTAGTCTCTATCCCCGAGAATTGGTCATAGATCTCATCCCAGGTTTCCGCATTTACTACCCCGGTCTGGGGCAGCCCAAAGCGGCGCTGGGCGGCGATGACCGCATTTCTGGTGGCAGGACCGAAGTTTCCATCAATATTCACCTGAGGGATCTCCGGGATGTAGGCGGAAAGAATGGAAAGCATATACTGCAGATGCTCAACCTTAACCCCGGTGTCACCTTGCTCGATGGGATCCGTGGTGGCCCAGGAATTGGCGTAAAACCTCTGTCCCTGGCTACGAAGCTCCGACAGGCGTGTGACGGCGGTGTACAAACGCACCATGGCATACCAGGTAGCTCTGCCTACGATGCCGTCCACCGTCAGATTAAAGATTTCCTGGAATCTGCGGACAGAGGCTTCCGTCTGGGCGCCAAAGATACCGTCTACCTGGGGGATTTTGGGGATAGCGGGATAGTTCTGGGAAATGCGGTTCAGCATGACCTGTACGGTGACCACACTGGGGCCTGTGGTACCCCGGCGCAAAGGTGTTCCGGGGTAGGAAGAGGTGATACCCTGAACGGGTGCGTTGTTAACGATCTCCACGTTCCCGTAGTAACTGCGCAGGATCTGAGGGGCGGTGTAGCCCTGCTGGGCCAGATTTTGGCTTCCCCACTGGCTGAGTCCCTCACAGGTGACCGTGGTCCCGTTGCAGAATTTGGCAGCCAGGGGTTCTACAAAACCGGGACGACGCAGGTAATCGTTAAATAGTTCATCCACAATCCGGGAAACATTAGAAAAATAGCTTCGGCCTCTGACAAAAAACTGGTCGTAGGCAGTGGAATTGGTGATGTCAAAATCATAACCCCGACTTCGGTAGAATTCTGTGTAGACCCGGTTCAGGGCAAAGGAAACAATTGCATAAATATTGGCCCGGAGGGCGCTTTCGTCCCAGGTGGGGTAGATCTCGCTGGAAGCAACATTTTTTACATAGTCAACAAAGTTTACGGTCACATTGTCCGCATCGGAATCCGGGGCTCCCAGATGTACGGTGATCCGCTGGGGGATGTAAGGCGTAACAGGCGGCATGGCTCACCTCCTAAAGATTTTGGGGAGGCGTGTCAAAAATTTCAGTTTGATCCCACTGACTGGGAAGCTCCGATAAGGGTATCATCTCCAGATTTTGATCTGTGGTAGTTCCGGCAAATACCTGCAGGTTTTCCGCTTCGATTTGCTCATAGCCCCTCAGTCGGGCATAAAGGTTCACGATAGCAAAGGGACGTTCCCCGGGGTCCGGGGATTGGCTTTCCGCTAGATCAGGAACAGGTACCTCGATGGGGGCAATTTGTCCGTTCCTGTCGGTAAGCCGCATGGCGATGGCGGTCCCATCAGAGGCGGTGACGGAAATGGCTACATCCTTCAGCGGTATCTGGGCATAGCTGGTGTAGGCACGAACCTGTATGTAACCTGTAGATGGCAGATCGATCACTCCTTTCACGTTCTCAGATATTCTATGCCGGTAAAAGAAAAAGGTGCAAGGGCAGAACACATTCCATTTGCATTCTGCACATTGCACTCTACCTTTATAGGAACCCCTGCATCTGCCGGATGTTGGCAGTCTCACAGTCCAGCAGCTTCTGGGACAGGGTGCTGATCTGCGCGTCTGTATCAGGAAATTGGTGGATATTTTTTAGCCCCTTCACCATGCCCTTGGTATTGCCCTGGATCATCATATCCGCGATTTTGGAATCGGAATTACCCCGGGACAGCTTCACCCGGGTCATCATATCAGACATGAATCGGACTGCCGGGTCCAGCTCCGGAAGCTCCCACCCCCGTTGACCGGCAATGAAATGGGCTTCGCTTTCGATGGAATCATATTCGTGGAGCTGGGACTCCAGCGCCTTCCGAAGCCCCGGCCGCATACTGGTATCCAGAACGCAGCGAATCCCGATCTGACCCATTTGCGTCGTTTTCAGAATGGAAGAAAGTATCTCCTTGCCGTTTTTCATCATACATCACCATTCGTAGTATGTACATCAACCGGAAAATGATGCATAGAATATCCAGATAGAAAGGATGTGATGGCATATGTGTGCAATTGCCGGGGTTCTTGGCCTGGTAGCCGGGGAAACGGTGCTGCAGAAAATGCTGACGACCATGTCCCGGCGGGGACCGGATGGGAACGGGGTGTGGCAGCAGGATGACTGCACGCTGCTCCATGCCCGTCTTGCGATTATTGATCCGGAGGGCGGCAGACAGCCAATGGTTCTTTCCTGGGGTGCAGAGACCTATGTGCTGATCTATAATGGAGAGCTGTATAACACAGAGGAGATCCGTCGGGAACTCAAAAAAGAGGGGCATACGTTTATCGGACATTGCGATACGGAAGTTGTGATCCACGCATATGCCCAGTGGGGGGCGGAGTGCCTTGGCCGCTTCAACGGTATTTTTTCATTTGCGGTATGGGAGAAGGGGAAGAAGCAGTTGTTTCTGGCCCGGGACAGGATCGGCGTGAAGCCGTTGTTTTATATGCTTCATGAAAATGGCCTGCTATTTTCTTCGGAGATGAAAACCATTCTTGCCTATCCCACCGTAAAAGCCCGGCTGGATGAAACGGGAGCTGCCCAGCTGATCCTGCTTGGCCCAGGAAGGCTTCCGGGAAGCGGTGTCTTTCAGGGAATCCATGAGCTGGAACCCGGCTGCTGTGCTTATTATGCCCAGGGAAACCTGCGAGAGCATCGGTATTGGAAATTGCGGGACAGAGAGCATCGGGATACCTTTGAAGAAACGGCGGAAAAGACCCGATTCCTGGTAACAGATGCCATCCGGCGGCAGCTGGTTTCTGATGTACCCATTGGCACCTTCCTTTCCGGAGGTCTGGATTCCAGTATTATCAGTGCCGTATGTGCTGGAGAAATGGCAAAAAGGGGGGAGCGGCTGAACACCTTTTCCGTGGATTACGAAAATAACCACTTGTATTTCCGGTCCAACAAATTTCAGCCCAATTCCGACGACACCTATATTGATTTGATGCAGGAGACATTGGGAACTGAGCATCACAGAACGGTGCTTTCCCCTGAGAATCTGGTGGATGCGCTGGAGGAGGCGACCATTGCCAGGGACCTCCCGGGGATGGCGGATGTGGATTTCTCTTTGCTGGCATTCTGCTGCGATGTGCGTCGAGAAGTAAAAGCGGCTCTTTCCGGAGAATGTGCCGATGAGATCTTTGGAGGATACCCCTGGTACCGGGATCCTCAGGTCAGGGCGCTGGAGGGATTCCCCTGGGCCCAGAATACCGCCCAGCGGGCATCGCTCCTATCACCGTCGGTGACAGCAAAAATAGAACCACGGGATTTTGTTATGGATGCTTATACGGCAACCTGCCGGGAAAGCGATATCCTTCCCGGCGCATCCCCGGAAGAAAAGCGAACGAAGGAAATGGTCAATCTGAATTTCCTCTGGTTTATGCAAACTCTTTTGGACCGGAAGGACCGGATGAGTATGTATCAGTCCCTGGAGGTTCGGGTGCCCTTCTGTGACTACCGCATCGCGGAATACCTGTATGGGGTGCCATGGGAATATAAGGACCACATGGGACGGGAAAAGGGCCTTCTGCGGTATGCCATGGAGGGGATCCTTCCGGATGCTGTGCGGTATCGCA
>JAXJVC010000429.1:0-11952 GCA_036308745.1 Oscillospiraceae bacterium
GGGTAGTGACGTGATCAAGCCCTTCCTGCCTTACTGTAAGAATGGCAAAAAGGATATTTTTGTGATTGCCCGGACGGCAAATAAGTCTGCGCCTGAGCTTCAGGACCTGCTGGCCGGTTCCAGGTTGGTCCACGCTGCCGCAGCGGACCATGTAAACCGCTATGGCGCGGATACCGCAGGAAAGTTCGGCTATACTCGGGTTGGTCTTCTGGCGGCAGCCAGCGCGGCAGACAGTCTGCGAACCCTGCGTACCAAGTATCCCAGACTGTTCTTCCTGCTGGATGGGTATGATTACCCTAATGCCAACGCCAAAAACTGCTCCTATGCCTTTGATAAATACGGTCATGGCGCGGCGGCCTGCGGCGGCAGTGAGATCACTGGAGCCTGGAAGACGGTAGAATCCGATGGTCGGGACTTTTTGGACCATGCCCTTGCCGCTGCGGAACGGATGAAGAAGAACCTGACGAGATATGTCACGGTGCTGTAAGGAGTGCTTATGCTGAAAATTTATGGCAGTATGCTCTGCCCGGACTGTGTGCAGTGCCGCGAGGACCTGGACAAAGCCGGGGTGGAATACGAATATCTGGATTTTTCCGAAAATCTGAAAAATCTCAAGGAATTTCTCCTGCTGCGGGAAGGGTCTCTTTTCGATGCCATCCGGGCAGAAGGAAAAATCGGTATCCCCTGCATTCAGCGGGAGGACGGAAGCGTGACCCTTGACTGGGAGGAATTTATGTAAGCAGGGCGAAAGCCCTGCTTTTCCGTTACCGGGGCATCCGACGGGCGGTGCCATTCTGGGAAGCACCGCTGTTGCTGCCGGTACCCATACCGCCTGCACCGAAGCCCATGCCGCCGTTACCACTGCCGGAACCCACGGCACCGCCGGCACCGTTGCCGGAGCCCATTGCACCGCTGCCGCCCTTATTGTTGCCGCCACTGCGGGAACCGCCGCCCGCACCCTCGGTGGTAGTGGTATCGCCGTCAGCGCCTGCGGTGGCGTTGGTGGGCAGGGGACCGTTGCCGTCCTCGATGGTAGCATCGATTCCGGTGGTGGGAGCGCTGGTTGCTTCAGTGGTTGCTCGGGTGGGTGCGCTGGTGGCAGGTGTGGTGGACGGGGCCTGGGGCATGGTGTCCATGGGCTTGCTGTTCCGGCAGCCACAGCCGGTAAACAGTGCCGCGGTAAGGACCAGTACCAGGATAAAAATACTGTACTTTTTCATTAGATTACCTCCAAAAGATTCGGATTTCACACCTATTATTTCCCGGAATACAGGGTTTACCCTGGTAAATATGTCCATTGGGTGTTAGCACTGGGTAACTAAAAAGTTTATAGATAAATATATTTTGTGTAGATAGTTAGCAAAAGCTAACATAAAATGTTATGAAAAACAGAATTTGTCGTTGATTTTTCCGTTCCTTCCGTGTATAATGACCTCGTAATAAAATGAAAAAGGAGAGTTTTTCCTATGAAGAAGCTCACTGTTAAGAAAGGTGCCGAGTGCATGGCTTGCCTGCAGTGCGTCCAGGCCTGCTCTGAGGCATTCTATAAGGAATTTGACGAGGATCTGAGCTGCATCCGCATTGTTGCCAAGGGCAATGCTGCAAAGCCCAATGTCTGCATCCAGTGCGGCAAGTGCATGAAGGCCTGCGAGCATGAGGCCATCACCCAGAACCCCAAGACCGGCGTTTACATGATCAATAAGAAGAAGTGCGTCGGCTGCGGCAAGTGTGTCGAGGTCTGCCCCATGAAGGTCATGGTCAAGAAGGACGAGAATCCTGTTTCCAAGTGCATTGCCTGCGGCATCTGTGTCAAGGCCTGCCCCATGGAGATCCTGGAGATCGTAGAAAAGTAATTTTCATACATAACATGGGCAGCCGCAGGGCTGCCCATTTTCTATTTCTTAAGAATCCTGTAAGAAAATCATGGAATCAGAAACTTTCTCTTGTTTTCTAGTCATATCGGTGCTATAATGTGGTTTGATAAAAGGAAAAAGACCCCTGGGAGGTACATATGGCTAACAAAGGTCGCTACTTAAAGCAAAAAGAAAAAAAGTCCATGGGCAAGGGAAAGAAGATTGCACTGATCATTGGTATCGTTGTTGCTGCAATTCTGCTGGCACTGGTCATTGGCGTTGTGGTCTGGTACAATGGTATGCTGAATCTGATCACCCGTCCAGAACCCACCGAAAAGGAGCTGACGCCCCAAGAGCTGGAGGATATCCTGAATTACAACCCTGACGCAAACAAGGAAACCACCATGGTTGTGGAGACTACGGTTCCCACTGAAGCTCCCACCACCGTTCCCACGGAGCCTGACTACAGCAAGACCGGCAAGATCATCAACATCATGCTGGTGGGCCAGAACTACCGGGACGGTGAGTACAGCAAGCTTTCCGATACCATGATTCTTTGTACCATCAATCGGGAGACCAATACCCTGACCCTGACCTCTTTCCTTCGGGATCTGTACGTCAAGCTGCCTAACTACAAGGGCCATACCTGCGGCCAGCAGCGTATTAACGTTGCTTACAACCTGGGCTGGCACTGGGGCGGCGAGCTGGGCGGTATGGAAATGCTCAGCCAGTGCATCTATGAAAACTTTGGCGTGGAGATCGACCACAGCGTGGAGATCAACTTTGATGATTTCATCCAGCTGATCGATGCCATGGGCGGTATTGAGATCGAACTGAGCGAGACCGAGGCCACGTATCTGACCAAGGATCCCCACAACGAAGGCGAATTTGAAGCCGGTCTGGCTACTCTGGATGGCGACTCTGCTCTGGCATATGCCCGTATGCGTAAGTCTACTCCCGATGACAATGACTTTAAGCGCACCGAGCGTCAGAAGAAGGTCATTTCCAAGATCGTGGACAAGGTTCGTGGCATGAGTCTGTCCGAGATGAATGCCCTGCTGAAGACCATTCTGCCCATGGTTATCACCGATATGTCCAACGAGGACATCACCACCTATATGGTGGAGCTGCTGCCCATGCTGGTGGACCTGAAGATCGAATCTCACCAGTGTCCTGCTGAGGGTACTTACTCCGGACAGATGGTGGATATTGGCGGATATCCCTCCGGTGTTCTGGTTCCCAACCTGCAGAAGAACCGGGAACTGCTGATGGCAATTGCTGAAGAGACCGAAACTGCTGAATAATGCTCAAATCCCTCTGCCGTAACCCGCGGCGGGGGGATTTTTGCCCATTCGCTGTTTATGGGGAAGACATTCTCATGGAAATATGCTATGATGTGGCAAAAGAAATCGGGAGGAAATTTTATGAATACAGCAAAAATCGGCGCGTTCCTTGCATCCTTGCGTAAAGAGAAAGGCTTGACCCAGGAGCAACTGGGAGAAAAAATGGGCGTCAGCAATATAACTGTATCCAGGTGGGAGACAGGGAACTATCTGCCGCCGGTGGAGATGCTGCAGCAGCTCAGTAGCTTCTATGGGATTACCATCAACGAGATCCTCAGCGGAGAACGGTTGTCCGGGGAGACTTTTCTGGAAAAAGCGGAGGAGAACCTGGCTTCTGCACTGAAGAACAGTTCCTTTACCTTGGAGGAGAAAACGGCATTTTACAAGGAAAAATGGAAGAAGGACCATCTGCTCGGCAGGGCGCTTATCCGCATTCTTATTAGCCTGGTTTTGATTCGCGGAATCGTGACGCAGGAAGTGGTATGGTGCATCGGATATTTCGTTGCTACTATAGTTTATTATTGCATTGAACGAAATCAGATGATGATGTATGTGGAGGATAGGGCCTTTGATGGGTCGGGAAATCGATAATGTCAGACCGCAGTCTATTTTGGACTGCGGTCTTCATAAATTTCCTGCTTGTCATAATTGCAAATTCTTACGGAATATGATATACTGTTACCAATCATACACCCGGAGGCGTTTATGACTGAATTGACTGATTTTCAGCGGAAACTTTCCGCTTTTTTACCCAACTTGGACCTGCGGTTCCAGGAACCCATGGCGAAGCACACTTCCTTCCGTATCGGCGGTCCGGTAGAGGTCATGGCCTTCCCCCGAAATCGGGAGGAACTGGCAGAATTGCTAAAAACGTCCGCTTTATTGGACTGTAAAACTGCTATTTTAGGGGCAGGAACCAATGTGCTGGCACCCGATGAGGGGATCGATGGCCTGGTCATCTGCCTGAAGGACTGCCTGGATGGCATGGAACGGCTGGACGATACCCGGATCCGGGTGATGGCCGGTGTGACCATGACCCGGGCGGCTGTTTTTGCGTCCAATCTGGGCCTGGGGGGCATGGAATTTGCCCATGGTATCCCCGGAAGTGTGGGCGGTGGCGTTTACATGAACGCAGGCGCTTACGGTGGAGAGCTGTGCCAGATTGTGGAAAGCGTGGAGGTCATGGACCTGGCAGGCAATATCCGCCGCCTGTCCAATGAGCAGATGCAGTTTTCCTACCGGCACAGCGTTTTGGAAGACGAACAGGCTATCGTGATCAGTGCGGACTTCCGCCTGGAACCCAAGCCTGCGGAGGAAATCAAGGCCCGGATGAAGGAACTCGTGGGAAAACGTTCCGCATCCCAGCCTCTGGACCTGCCCTCTGCCGGTTCGGCCTTCAAGCGGCCTGCGGGCGGCTATGCCGCTGCCCTCATCGATCAGGCCGGGCTGAAGGGCTATCAGGTCGGCGGTGCGGGAATTTCCGTCAAACACGCCGGCTTTGCCGTAAATCTTGGCAATGCAACAGCGGAAGATGTGAAAAATCTGCTGCGGCAGGTTTCGGATAAGGTCTTTGAAAATTCCGGCATTCGTTTGGAACCGGAAGTCCGAATCTGGTAAATTATCTTCAATTTTCATTTTCAACTAGAAAAGGGGGCCTTCCCATGACCGTTTCCTTTTCGGCAGCCGCCAAGGCGGAGGTCTGCCGTATCTTGCCTCAGAAGCACTGCTGCGCTCTGGCAGAGTGTTTTGGTATTCTGCTTTTCTGCAACAGCTTTTCTGCCGAGGGCATTAAGATTATCACCGAAAGCAGGGAGTTTGCCTATATACTGCCTAAGCTCTTTAAGAAGGCTTTTGATATTTCCTTTGACAGCTACCCCAGCCTGGAAGCACCCGGAAAACTGGTGTTTCAGATTTGGGATGAAGAAAAGATCGACACCATCATGGAATCCTTTGGATTTGATATCCGGGATACTCTGGCCCTTCATGTGAATTTTCCTGTGGTGGAGGAGGAGTGCTGCAAAGCGTCCTTCCTGCGGGGTGCTTTTTTGGCTGGCGGCAGTGTGACCGACCCGGGAAAGGGCTACCATATGGAGATCACTACCACCCACCAGAGCGTGGCCCGGGAAACCTATATCCTGGCCCAGGAGGTCATGGGCTTTTATCCCAAGACCGCCAAGCGGGGCGGGGGGCAGGTACTTTACCTGAAGCAAAGTGAACTGATCTCGGATTTTCTGACTTATTTGGGAGCACCTGTGGCCGCCATGGGTATTATGGAAGCCCGGCTGGAAAAAGAACTTAACAACAAGGTCAACCGCCGCTGCAACTGTGACGATGCCAATCTGACCAAGGTGGTGGAAGCAGCCCAGGAGCAGCTTGCCGCCATCCGGATCCTGCGGGAGCGGGGAATGCTGGAAAACCTGCCTGCCAAGCTGCAGCAGGCAGCCATAGCCCGGGAGAAGAATCCCGAAGCAGCCCTGACGGAACTGGCTGGGATGATGGACCCTCCCATCACCAAGCCAGCAATGAATCACCGTCTGAAAAAGCTGGTGGAAATGGCCAAGGAGACCGCAAAATGAGTTTTGTACATCTGCACGTTCATACCGAATACAGCCTTTTGGACGGCGCCTGCCGCATCGACGGCATCATGGACCGGGTCAAGGAACTGGGCCAGTCTGCAGTGGCCATTACGGACCACGGCGTTATGTACGGTTGTATCGATTTCTATAAAGCCGCCAAGGCCGCGGGGGTGAAACCCATCATCGGCTGTGAGGTCTATGTGGCTCGCCGGAGTATGTCTGATCGGGTCCACGGCATTGACAACGACCCTTATCATCTGGTCCTGCTGTGTGAGAATCGGAAGGGCTACGAAAATCTTTGCCTGCTGGTTTCCGAGGCTTTTATCCACGGCTTCTACGGTAAGCCCCGGGTGGACCTGGAACTGCTGGAAAAGCACCATGAGGGCCTGATTGCTCTGTCTGCCTGTCTTGCCGGCGGCATTCCTCAGTATTTGATGGAGGAAGACTACGATTCCGCGAAAAAATACGCCCTGAAAATGGCGGATATCTTCGGAGAAGGGAACTTCTACCTGGAGCTGCAGGACCACGGCATTGAGGAACAGCGGCCTGTGAACCAGGGTGTTATGCGCCTTGCTAGGGAGACCGGCCTACCCCTGGTGGTCACCAACGACGCCCACTATCTGCGCAAAGAGGATGCTGCCATGCAGGATGTTCTGCTGTGCATCCAGACCGGCAAGACGGTGGATGAAGAAAACCGGATGAAATTCCAGACCGAGGAATTTTACCTTAAGAGCGAGGAGGAACTGCGGACGCTGTTCCCCAATTGCGGCGAGGCTTTTGAGAATACGGCGAAAATTGCCGAACGTTGTAATCTGGAATTTACCTTCCATGAATATCATCTGCCCTCTTTCCCGGTACCGGAGGGCTATACCAATGAAGAATATTTCCGGGAACTGTGTTATAGCGGTTTTCGGGAGCGCTATGTTGATCCTCCCCAGGAATACCTGGACCGGCTGGAATATGAGATCGGTGTCATCAGCCGGATGGGCTATGTCAATTATTACCTGATTGTCTGGGATTTTATCCGTTATGCCAAGGAGCAGGGAATTCCCGTAGGCCCTGGTCGTGGTTCCGGCGCGGCTTCTATCGTGGCCTACTGTATGCACATCACGGAAGTGGACCCCATGAAGTATGCCCTGATCTTCGAGCGGTTCCTGAATCCCGAACGTGTCAGTATGCCCGACTTCGATACGGACTTTTGCCAGGAGCGCCGTCCCGAGGTCATTGAGTATGTTATGCGCAAATATGGCGCGGATCATGTGGCCCAGATCGCTACCTTCGGCACCATGGCCGCCCGGGGCGCTATCCGGGATGTGGGCCGTGCCCTGAACTTTACATATGCCGAAACCGACGTGGTGGCCAAGCTGGTCCCCACTACCTTGCATATTACCTTGAAAGAGGCCCTGGAGGTTTCTCCCAAGCTGAAGGAGATGTACGACGGCGACGAGCGGGTGAAAACGCTAATCGATACCGCCATGAGCCTGGAGGGCATGCCCCGGAACACCTCTACCCACGCGGCGGGCGTAGTCATCACTGCGGACCCAGTGAGTACCTATCTGCCCCTGAGCCGCAACGACGATACCGTTGTCACCCAGTACACCATGACCACCATTGAGGAACTGGGCCTGTTGAAAATGGATTTCCTGGGCCTGCGAAACCTGACGGTCATTGAGGACGCGGAAAAGGAGATCCGCAAGCTTCAGCCGGATTTCAACATCGATAAAGTGCCCGATGACGATCCGGAGACATTTGCCATGCTGGCGGAGGGAAAGACCCAGGGTGTGTTCCAGCTGGAATCCGCCGGCATTACCGGTGTGTGCGTCAATATGAAGCCCACCTCCATTGAAGATATGACGGCTATCGTGGCGCTGTACCGTCCCGGTCCCATGGATTCCATCCCCACCTTTATTGCCAACAAACTGGATCACCGGAAAATCACCTACAAAACACCCCTTCTGGAGCCGATTTTGAAGGTCACCTACGGCTGTATCGTCTACCAGGAGCAGGTTATTGAGATCTTCCGTTCCTTGGGCGGCTATACCATGGGTCAGGCGGACAACATCCGACGGGCCATCTCCAAAAAGAAAATGAAGGTCATCGAGGCAGAGCGGAAGGTTTTCGTCTATGGCGACCCGGCCCAGAACATTACCGGCTGTATTGGGCACGGCGTTCCCGAGCAGGTGGCTCAATCCATTTATGATGAGATCGTGGACTTTGCCAACTACGCATTTAACAAGGCCCATGCGGTTTGCTATGCGGTGGTTTCCTATCAAACGGCTTACCTGAAATGCCACTATCCCCGGCAGTATATGGCGGCGCTGATGACTTCTGTGCTGGATTCCGCAACGAAGATATCCGGCTATATTGCCGAGTGTAAGGAACTGGGGATCCCGGTGCTTCCCCCGGACATCAATTATTCCGACGACCACTTTACTGTGGAGGGGGATGCCATCCGCTTTGGTTTGGGCGCGGTAAAAAACGTTGGCCGGGGCCTGATCCGCAGTATGGTGAAAAAGCGAACCGAAGGCGGCCTGTTCAAGTCTCTGGAGGAATTTCTGGAGCGGATGGGAGAAGGCGAGCTGAATAAGCGGGCTGTGGAGAACTTTATCAAGTGCGGCGCCATGGACAGCTTCGGTTATCACCGCAGTGAGCTGCTGGCGGTGTACGACAGCATGATGGATAGCGTCTCCTCCTCCCGAAAGAAAAATCTGGAAGGCCAGATGGGTCTGTTTGCCCTGCTGGAGGACGAGGAAGCCGCCGCCCGAATCCCCATCCCCAGTATGCCGGAGCGAAGTCGGGCAGAGCTGATGGCCATGGAGAAGGAGACTACCGGCATCTACATTTCCGGCCATCCCATGGACGATTACCGTCAGATCCTGCGGGGTACCCGTGTGGTTCCCATTGGACAGCTGATGGATGAGGAGCGGCACTATCAGGACGACCAGATCGTCAGTGTGGCTGGAATCGTCCAGGGAGTGAAGATGAAGACCACGCGAAACAATTCCATGATGGCTTACGTTACGGTGGAGGACGATACAGCCTCTATTGAGATGCTGGCGTTTTCCAATGTGCTGAGCCAGTACGGCGGTTATCTGCGGGAAAACAGCCCGGTGGTCATTACCGGACGGCTGTCCCTGCGGGATGATAAGGAACCTCAGATTGTGGTGAACCGGGCGCGGCCCATTTCGGATTATGCAGAGGGAAGGGCAGAGTCTCAAACCGTACCCCGGAACGATGCGCCCAAGACAGGCACGCTGTACCTTCGGCTACCCAGCGAACAGGGGAAGTTGTTCCCCAAAATCCGGGCCATGCTTAATATGTTCCCCGGTGACAGCGGCGTGGTGCTGTACTTTGCAGATACAAAGCAGCGCAGGGGAACCCGGTGTGTGCTTCAGGAAAGTTTGCTCACAGAACTGAAAAATGTGCTGGGAGAAGGGAATGTTGTGCTGAAATAGCTTTTCATTTCCAATATTTTGTGATATAATATTCATTTGAAGGGAGCTGATGCCGTGAAAAAGAGAATATCGCTGCTTGCCGCAGCCCTGGTGACGGCG
Source organism: Oscillospiraceae bacterium (assembly GCA_036308745.1). Taxonomy (GTDB): domain Bacteria; phylum Bacillota; class Clostridia; order Oscillospirales; family Oscillospiraceae; genus Faecousia. Next base: position 9,327 of record JAXJVC010000429.1, read on the forward strand.
CTGCTCTTTACAGGCTGCGCCCTACGGACGGTGGACCAGATGTATACCCCGCCTAAGCGTTCGGAGGAGTATGACCACCTCCAGTCTGCCATCGACATGGTTATGTATAGTCTGGAATACTGCGCACCCATCTCCGGAGAACACCAGCAGACGGTGCAGATGGCGGACCTGAACGGAGACGGAGAAGAGGAATATCTGGTATTTGCCAAGGGGACTTCCGAGAAGCCTCTGCACATCCTAATTTTTGACCGGGATGAAGAAGGAAAAGCCCAGATCATGGAGATCATCGAAAGTAACGGCTCTGCTTTTGAACAAGTGGAGTATGTGAACATGGACGCCAAACCCGGCTGTGAGCTGGTGGTGGGCCGTCAGGTTAGCGATCAGGTCCAGCGGAGCGTGTCGGTGTACTCCTTCTCCGATGGAGATGCCCGGCAGATCCTCAGCACCGGCTATTCCAGGTTCCTCACGTCGGACCTGGATGCCGACGGCCGGCAGGAGCTGATGGTCATTCAGCCTGGCGAGGGGGAGACGGACAAAGGTCAGGTCTTCCTGTACAGTTTCCGTCAGGGTCAGATGGAGCGGTCTGTGGAGGTCTCCCTGTCCCAGAAGGTGAACAACATCAAACGCATAATGACCAGCCGTCTTCAGGATGGAAACCCGGCGGTGTACATTGCCAGTGCAGTGGAGGAGGATGCCATCCTTACGGACATCCTGGCTCTGCGGGACGGACGGTTCACCAACATCTCCTATTCCAGCGAATCGGGGACCGGCGTGAAGACCCTGCGAAACTACTATGTATATGGTGACGACGTGGATAACGACGGGATCCTGGAACTTCCGGATTTGATCACCATGCAGCCCCTTTACTGGGACTGGAATATTGAGATGCAGTACCTGATCCGCTGGTATGCCGTGGATTCCCAGGGTAGGGAAGTGGACAAGATGCACACGTTCCACAATTATGCGGGCGGCTGGTACGTTCAGCTGGACAGCGCCTGGGCAGATCGGGCCAACGTTGAGCAGGAGGACAGTGTCTACTGCTTCTATGCATGGGATGAAGACCAGGCGGATGCACAGATATTGTTCCGGATCTACACATTTACCGGCAGCGACCGGGAGAACCAGGCCTCCTCCGACGGACGCTTTGCACTGTACCGCAGTGAAGGCGTGGTCTATGCCGCAAGCTTGGAGGAAGCAGGAGCGGCCCTTGGCATTACCCCCGAAACACTTACGAATAGCTTCCATCTGATCCATCAGGATTGGAAAACGGGAGAGACATAAGAGGTAACGTATGAAAAAAGTTCTTATTATGGAAGATGAAGTAAATATCCGCAGCTTTGTTGTGATCAACCTGAAGCGGGCGGGCTATGATGCCATCGAGGCAGGAGACGGCCAGCAGGCCCTGGAAGCCATCGCCGAGAATCCCGACATTGGTGTCGCCATTTTGGACATCATGGTTCCCGGAGACATGGATGGCTTTGAGGTTTGCCGCCGGATTCGGGCAACCAACAAGCAGATGGGCATCATCATGCTCACCGCCCGCACCCAGGAGATGGACAAGGTTACCGGCTTGATGACCGGCGCGGACGACTATGTGACCAAGCCCTTCTCTCCCGCGGAGCTGACTGCCCGGATCGATGCGCTGTACCGCCGGATTGGCGGCGACAGCAACGCTACCTCCGAGCTGATGACCCAGGGACCCTTTGTGATGAACACGCGGAACCATACTTTGGAGAAGAACGGCAACCGTGTCCGTCTGACCCAGGTGGAATATGCCATCCTGAAGCTGTTTATGCAGAATCCCGGACGGGCACTCAGCCGGGAGGACATCATGTCTGCTGTCTGGGGCCGGGATTATGAAGGTGAATTGAAGATCGTGGACGTAAATATCCGCCGCCTTCGTATTAAAATCGAGGATGATACCGCCAATCCCACCTATATCACCACGGTTTGGGGCCTGGGCTATAAGTGGGGCGCGTAAGGGGACATGAAGCTGTTTTCCTTGCACAAGCTGGGCGGTCTGCGCAAGCGATGGCTGACCAATACCCTTGGGGTGATTCTTGCCCTGGGACTGGTCTGCGTCCTTGCTATTACGGCCTCCTTTGCGGCTTACTATTACTCCAATATGGAATCGGACATGAAAAACCGTGCCCGGGCTACCACGGAGTTTTTTGCCGACTATGTAGATCTGAATTATAACGAGTATTACCAGTCCTGCATCACCTATGCCCAGACCTTTGAGGATAAGGATAAGATTGAACTGCAGTTCATCAACAAGCAGGGGACACTGGTGGCTTCGTCCTACGGTCTTTGGGCGGGAGAATCTCCCAATACCCCGGAGATTCAAAAGGCGGTTGCCAGCCGGTCTGCGGAGCCCTATCTGGGAAAAAACCCCAGCACCGGGGAGCGGATCATGGCGGTGTCCTGCCCTATGATCTACTTTAACGGCGAGGTCATCGGCGTGCTGCGGTATGTGACCTCAACCCGGATCGTGGATTACCAGATCGCTGTGGTGGCGTTGTTCTCTCTGCTGGGATTGTTCGTGGTACTGTCCGTGGTGCTGTTCAGCAGCAATTACTATATCCGCTCCATTCTGGTACCTGTGGCCGAGATCACCGAGAAGGCA
>JAXJVC010000430.1:0-1536 GCA_036308745.1 Oscillospiraceae bacterium
CACCTGCACTGACTGTTCTCGGTATTGGCGCATCCGTTTCGCTGCGCCGTATGGGCCATAAGAATCTCGGTTTCCTGATTCAGTTTGCAGGCCCTGCCGTTTTTGCATTATCAATTCTCATTGAAAACCCCTAACATCTTAGAAAGGAATTGAAAATACTATGAAAATGCGTTTTATTTCTGCTCTCCTGGCCGTGGCTGTCCTGTTCGCCATGCTTGCCGGGTGCACCTCCGAACCCGCTATCGAACCCACCCCCACTACAGTAGCGCCTACCGAAGCTCCCACCGAAGCCCCTGCAGAACAGATTGATCTGGAAGCACTCTATAATCAGGGCATGGAGGCTCTCGCTCAGATGGGTGACGAAGCTCCCATTTTATTCCCGGAAACCAACATCGGCTACCTCAACGAGTTCTACGTTGGCCTCGCGGACATCGAGCTGAAGCAGCTTTATGCCGGGGTGGCACCGGTGACCAACGCTCCCTTTGAGATCATTCTGGTGGAAGTCGCTGACGAAGCCGATGTTCCCACCGTCCTTGAGATCTTCCAGGCCCGTGTAGACAAGGCATCCGACGACTCTGCTTATCCCGAGAATGCCAAGGCATGGATGAACAATTGCAAGATCACCAGCCGCGGCCCCTATGTCTTCCTGGCTGTTTTGATGGGTTCCTGCGAGATTCCTGCTGAATTTATCCTCGATTGACAGTGGGCGGTCTTAGGGCCGCCCATTTGGAGGTTTCTTATGGTTTTTTCCACACCCCTGTTTCTGTTTTACTATCTGCCGCTGGTACTGTTGGTCTATTATGTGATGCCGGTGCGCTTTCGCAATTTCGTTCTGCTGCTCGCGTCCCTGTTTTTCTATTACTGGGGCGAGCAGATCTACACCCTCATCATGTTGGTATCCATCGGAATTGACTACACCCACGGCCTGATCGTACACCGGTGCAAAGAAAAAGGAAACGACACAGGCGCAAAACTCGCCGTGGCTTCCTCTATGATTTTCAATCTGGGCATTCTGTTCTTCTTCAAATACTGGGACTTTGCCGCTGGAGCTTTGCAGGCGGCAGGCTTTGGATTTTTGCCTGTTCTGAATACTTCTCTGCCCATCGGCATCTCTTTTTACACCTTCCAGACCATGAGCTATACCATTGATGTATACCGGGACGATGCCAAGGTACAGAAGAACATCATCCATTTCGGCACCTTTGTCACATTGTTCCCCCAGCTGATTGCAGGTCCCATCATCATATACAAGGATCTGGACGAGCAATTAGTTTTCCGCAGCCATTGCGTGGAACGCTTTTCCTCCGGCGCTCAGCGATTCGTGGCGGGTCTGGCAAAGAAACTCCTGCTGGCAAACAACCTGGGCCAGCTCTGGGATGTGTTCAAAGCTGCTCCTGTCCAGGAACTGTCCGTTGCTGGCGCATGGCTTGGCATAACCGCCTTTGCGTTTCAGATTTATTTTGATTTCTCCGGGTATTCTGACATGGCCATTGGTCTTGGCCGGATGTTCGGTTTCGAATTTATGGAGAATTTCAA
>JAXJVC010000431.1:0-7231 GCA_036308745.1 Oscillospiraceae bacterium
AGATATCTCGAAGGAAGACGCAGAGAAGCTGGTCGCAGAGCTGAAGGAAGCTGGCGCCGAGTCCGAGATCAAGTAATTTATCTCTACTCACGTTTTCAAGCCGCTGCCGGAAACGGCAGCGGTTTTTTTATTTGAAAGGAATCCCTGTATGGATTTAGAATCTACCCTTGAAACCATCGCAACCTATGCGGAAGGGTTATCCTCCGCCATCGACGCTGTCTCCTCCCGCCTCCCGGAAGGACTGGATCTGAAGGGCACCCTGTCCGCAGCCGTGGATGCCATTCCCGCGGAAGTGGACTTCCTGTCTACCATGCAGTTTTTGCTGCTGTTTGCCGCAGGCTCTCTGATCCTCAGTTTGCTGGGCCGGGCAGTCCTGGGCAAGCGTTCCAGTCTGAACCACTCTGTGTCCTCTGCCATGGGCATTCTTTGCATTTACGTTGTGACCATCGTGGTCTACACCTGTAAGCCCTGGAATCTGGCAGAGTTCCTCTCTCCCCTGCCCTTCGTCACGTTCCTGGACAACCACATCATGCTTCTGCCTTTTACCAAGGCGGAGATCCCCATTCTCTGCCATGAGATCCTTTCTCTGGTGATCCTGGCATTTTTGGTGAACCTTTTGGACACCTTTATTCCCCAGGGAGAATCCATCCTCGGGTGGTATGCGCTGCGGTTTCTTACCGTTGTGCTGTCCATGGCGCTGCATCTGGTGGTGAACTGGGCATTCAATACCTACCTGCCAGATGTGCTGGTGACCTACGCCCCGGTGATCCTGCTGGGACTACTGGTGGGAATGCTCCTGCTGGGTGTACTGAATGTGGTCCTGGGGCTGGTACTGACGGTGGTAAATCCCTTCATCGGTGCCGTGTATACCTTCTTCTTTTCCAACGTCGTAGGCAAGCAGCTCACCAAGGCCGTGTTCTCCACCGCTCTGATCTGCGCTGTGATCTACCTGCTGGAATATTTCGGGTATACCGTGATCTGCATCACCACCGGCGCTCTGCTGTCCTATATTCCCTTTATCGCTGTTGTGCTGATACTGTGGTATCTGATCGGACACGTTCTGTAATCGCCAAAACCGGACTTCCCACGTGGAAGTCCGGTTTTACGTTATACAGCTTTTTTAGGTTTCTTGGGCTTCCGGATCCGGGACAGGGCAGCAAGGTACTTTCGCCGCATCCACAGCACATCCACTTCCCGGACAGTCCGCTGTCCGAAGCAGCTTTCCAGGACCATGTCCATCATATAGGCAAAGTCTTTCTCTCCAAGATCTGGATCCAGTTTCTTCACCCATCCGTCAAATGCTTCCGAGGTGGATTCCACTGTCTTAGGCATACCCGCCCACAAAAGACGGCGGTAATAGGCCGCAAATATCCAGCGTACACGCAAGGCGGCAGGCTTTTTCCGGTTCAGACCCAGGTTCTGCACAAGCCGCAAAGCAACCATCCAAAGAGCAGTCGACGCCGCAGCAATCGCCAGCAACACAGCCACAAGTCCCACCGGGAAGGATTTCGTCGGTTTTCGGGTTTCTTCTTCCGTTACGGGCACCGTTGTTTCTTCCGTTGCCACAGGCTCTGTGGACGCTGTGGTCTCCGGGGTCAGATCCGTGCCAAAATACTCGATATCCTGTACCACGCCAAACTGTCCGGGTGTGGTCTCCACAGGCATCCAGCCCGTACCGCTGATATAAATTTCGGTCCAGGCGTGGGCATTGTCGCTTTGCAGCACTGCATGGAAAGTTCCATCTGGCTGGGGAGTAAACAGGCTTACAGAGGCCGCATAGCCCACCACATACCGGGCAGGAACACCCAGCATACGGAACATCAGGGTAGCCGCCGAAGCAAACTGAGGACTGCAGCCGGTCTTGCTGTCCTCCAGGAAGAACTGAATGGAATCCTGGCCTGTAGGCATTTCCGGCAGATTCAGGCTGTAGGCATAATTCTCTGTCAGGTAAGTCTGGACAAAACCAATGATCTCCTCCAGTTCTGCATCCTTCAGCATCGCCTCGTCACACAGGGTCTGCAGGCTGTCAAAGCCCTCTGGTACTTTGGTATAATGCTGTCGTGCAAAGGCGGAATAGGAACGCTCCAGACGGTCCAAAACGCTCTCATGCTGCATGAAGAATTCTTCCTCCAGGGTCGCCATCTGAGCTGCCCGGGTGTAGAATGTAAAAATATCATCCTGAACATCCTGACCATGGACACCGCCGTCGCCGCCGCTGACCTCATAATATTCATTCAAATAGCTGCCGTAGGGTGTGTAGGTATAGCTGTCATTGGCATTCAGCCGTTCCACGGTAAGCTCCCCATAGGTGCTTTCCACCCCGGCTTCATTCTCTTCGTAGAGCATTCGCAGGAAGGGAAGATTATACAGATAAATACTGGCATTCCCCTCCGTTGCCCAGTTGGAAGCAGCAGACTGGAATACCGCTTCCTGCGGCTCCAGCCATTGATTCTTTTCATAGCTGCCACCGATAAAGCCCCGGAGGTAAAGGGTCTCCTCCGGCTTTTTGGTAGCGCTCAAGCTCAGATCCTCCACGCCGCTGATGAGATAACCATCAGAATCCGTCAAGCTTCCGTCAGCCACACCGCCGCCGAAGGTGGAGATGGGAGAAGATAACCGCCCACCATAGATATCCGGAAAATAAGATAGGATACCCTCCGCCAGCTTTCCTTCCACCGCCTCCGCAAAGGGTACGGTCTGGGACAGAGGGATAGACAAGCTGGGCATGAGAATCACAAAGCTGGGAACCATCAGCAGGGTGCCGGCAAGACAGACAACCGCAGCAGAGGTTGCGCTGATTTTCTGCCGCCGCAGCCAATTCTGTTTCCACTGCCAGGTGTCCTTTTTGCCCCACAGTGTCCGGCGGTAACCCACACGGTCCGAGGCAGCCACAGCCAGGATACCCAAAAGCAGGAGTACCAAAGAAAGCCCGGAGGGCGCCGCGCTGAGCAACAAAAGCAGCGCCAGCAGCGGGAAAATAAGCAAGCCCACCAGCAGGGTATCTGTATTCTGAACCACAAAGGCACCCAAATAAGCGGTTATTGGTACAAAAACCAGCAGTAAAAACACACTTACATCACCGGGGATGCTCGTCACCATAGGGATCATATAGTCGCCGTTATAGGCGGTATTCATCTGGGCCAGTACAGCCGCACCCAACTGGCCGAAGCCGGACAGGAAGGGCTGCTGCAAAAACAGAACCGAAAGAGTGGTGACCAAGGTCAGGGCCAAAGCACCGATCCCTCGCGCGCCGGTAAGCCAGGTATCATAGTAGAACACCGTAAACACCAGGCAGATCGCCGTCAGGCCGCCGTACAGAAGCAGTGGGTTCACTTCCAGAGAAAAACCTGAAACAAGGAACATACTGAGACCCACAACCAGGAACAAAAGCTCCATCAGGTTCACGGCAAACCACAAAAGCCAGTGAGGTTTGCCCTCCCCTTTGGGGATCAGCTCCCTGCGTACCAGTTTGATATTCGGTTCAGCGGGCTGTTTCTTCCCGCGTGATCTCGCACCAGAGGTTGATGCGAACCACCGCGCTGTACGCTTCATGGGTCATTTTCTCCTTAATCGCGATTTCACCGGCAGAACCGGTATGGGGTTTTTCCCGCAGCAGGGCGGTCAGCATTTCCCTGGCATCCGTCTCATGGCGCACCCGGACCTGCTTCCGCTGGGCCTGTATGTCTAACCAGAAAACTTCAAAGGGATTCTCCGCCGCCAACTGGGATGCCGCAAAGGACGCCACCGTCTCCAGAAACGCGTCCCACTGGTCCCGGCTGCAAGTCTGCCCGCCGGTGTCCAGATCCAGGAACACCAGAGCCATAGGCTCCGTATCCCGGACAAATTCCTTGACCATCATTTCGCCGGTTTTGGCGGTCATTTTCCAGTGGATATTTCGCAGGGGTTCTCCCTCCTGATAGGGCCGCAGTTCGTAGGCCGCGGTAGGATCCTGTCCCTTGCCGTCACTGGCCTCCCCTGCTTCAACAGGACGTTTTGTCTTGTCCGATACCGTCCGGGGATCCTGCTCCTCCGTTAATTCCGGCAGGACCGCAATCTCCCAGGTCTTTTTGGAGAAATGGGAAGATGCAAAGTTGATTCCCAGAGGGTCACCGATCAAAAGCCTGTCTCCCCACACGGAGAGCAGTCCGTAATGCTTCGTCTGCAGAACAAAGCGAAGAAGTGTCTGGTCCCGACTATCCAGCATGGCGGTACTCCGCAGACGCTGAACGGCTCCGGTGTATTCATCCCTGCACTTCAGATCCACCCGGATCTCAGAAACCGGAATGCTGCTGTGGTTCACCAGCTGCACTTCCACCGGGATTTCCTGCTCCCGCCCGGCTCGGGGCGGCGGAGGGGAAAGCACCTTGTCAATGTGCCGGTTCAAAAGCCGGGCGCAGACAAACAGCGCCATCCACAGCAGAAACTCAAAGCCCAGCAGGAACCGGGTAAAATCATTCTGGGTGAACACCGCAAAGGCAAGGGTCGCCAGGCAGATCACCAAAAACAGTTTATTTTTCATTGGTCACTTCTGCCCGGGGCTTTTTGACGGTTTTCAGGATCTCATCCAGAACCTGGTCCACAGACTTCCGTTCCGTCTGGGCCTGAGGGCTTAAACGCAAACGATGCTGAGCCACATCCTTGAAAATAGCCTGGACATCGTCGGGAAGGGTAAATTTCCGTCCGTTCAGGTAGGCGTTTGCCCGGGCCATGCTGGCAGCCGCCAGGGAGGCTCGAGGGCTGAGACCCAGAGAAAGATAGGGACTCTGCCGGGTAGCCTGGGACAGGGCCACGATATACTGATAGACCATGGGATGGGTATAAACCTGTTCCACCTCCCGCTGCATCAGCAGCAGCTGCTGCCGGGAGATGACCTTCTGCACATGGGTCAGGGGGCGGTCCAAAGCCTGCTCCTCCAGGATACGAACTTCATCGACAGCATCGGGATAACCCATGGCGGTGCAGATCATAAAACGGTCCAACTGGGATTCAGGCAGCATCTGTGTACCGGCAGAACCGATGGGGTTCTCTGTTGCGATAACCAGGAAGGGCTCCGGCACAGGCCGGGTCACGCCGTCCACGGTGACTGCGCTTTCTTCCATGACCTCCAGCAATGCGGACTGGGTCTTGGCGGTAGTACGGTTGATTTCGTCCGCCAGGAACAGGTTGCACATCACTGCGCCGGGATGGTACACAAATTCCCCGGTCTCCTTGCGGTACATGGTAAAACCGGTAATATCTGACGGCAGGACGTCAGGGGTAAACTGGATACGATTCTGCTCCAGGTCCATTGCCTTGGCAAAAGCCAGTGCCATGGTAGTCTTACCCACACCGGGGATATCCTCGATCAGAACATGGCCCTTGGCCAAAATAGCGGTCATGACCTTATGGATACAATCTTGCTTGCCAATGATGGCCTTTTCCACCTCATTGGTCACCAGCCGGGCATATGCAGCGTATTTCACGATTTATCCTTCCTTCCTCTTTCTAAGAAGCTTCACAAGCAGCAGAAGCACCAGCAGCCCAATGACCACCGGCGGTGCGTATTTTTCGATCAGGAGCATGGCATTGGAGTAAGCCGCGCCGCTTTCCAGCTGGGCGCCCTCGTTGGCAACAGGCTGGATGCTCACAGGCTCCACCTGGACCTCCTGGACATTGCCTTCGCCGTCGGAGGAGACCACCGTTCGGGGGCTGTCGTCAAAGGTCTTCTCCGCCTCAGCCAGGTCCTCTTTCTTGTCCTGCTCCGGCTCTTCATCGCTAAGCTCGGCGAACACAAGGTAGCGCTGATAATTCTGGGTATAGGGATGGCAGGTCAGCAGCGTCAGCAGCTGGCGCCCGGGCTGGATCAGCACCGCATTGGTGTCATCCGGGGTAATGATCTTCAGCTCACAGACCCGGTAGATCAGAGTATCCCAGGGAGTGGTGATGGTGATCTTGTCGCCGATCTGGATCAGCTGGATATCCCGGAACATGGCGGTTCCCCAGTAGCCCCGGTGTCCGGCGATGACCACATTGGTATTCTCTCCGCGGACAGGCAGGGAGGTCTCTCCCAACACAGCTACGCCCTTGGCCATATTGTCCCAGGTGGCTCCCAGGTAAACCGGCAGTTCCACATCCAGCCGGGGGATCCAGATGGTAGCGATCACGTTTTCTTCAAATCCGTAGGCAGTCAGGTCAATGGGAGATGCCTCGTAGGCGAAGGGATCCCGGAAATCCGACTGGCCCTCCTGATAGATCCGCTCATTGTAGGCAACGATCTCCTCCAGCAAGATGTCCAGTTCGGACTGGGTGGCCTCCGTGGGTTCCGTAGCGGGTTTGGTCTCCTCCGTAACGGCGGGGACGGTCTCAGTGGCTGCGGGGACGGTTTCCTGGGGAGTATTCTGCTCCCGCATCTGGGCGATGTCAGACACTGCCTGCTGGCCCTTCCACTCCATGTATTTCTGAGACAGGGTCGGGTACGCAAATACAGCCAGACCTGCCAGAATAATCAAAACGGCAAAGAAATTGCGAAAAAACTGCTTCATATCAGTCGTCCTCCCTGCGGCGGCGGTGACGGCGCAGGATAATAACCATCATGCCAAATTCCACGCCCACGATCAGGATCAGGGCCATCAGCATCCAGGGCCAGATATTCAGCAGACGGCGGACGATGGTGCCTGTCTGGAGCTGCTGATACTGAATGATGGCCGCTGCCTCCTCTTCCTCGCCGGTGTATTCACACCGAACGCCCCGCACCAGCAGCCGGTGGCTGTTGATGCCATAGGGTGTGCAGGTCAGAAGGGTGCAGTGATCCATACCCTCGATGATCTCCAGGTCGCTGGTCTCCGTGGGCAAGACCACCTTGATCTGATCCACCTGATAGGCCAGCACCTCGTCCAGGGTGTGCAGGTAGAACTTATCGCCCTTTTCCAGCTGGTCCAGATCGGTGAACAGCACAGCCTCCGGCAGGCCCCGGTGGCCCGTCAGGACGCAGTGGGTGCTTTCACCACCCAGAGGATAGCTGGTCCGCTCCATGTGGCCCACGCCCTTGGCCAGAACGCTCTGGTCCGTACCTTCGTACATGGGCAGGTTCACGTTGATCTTGGGAATGGTGATGTAGCCAAGGCTTTCACCGATGCCCAGAATATCGGCGTAAGTGGAGCCGGAGACCCCTTCATCTCCCTGAGCCATGACCATGTTCAGCTGGTCATTGTAGGCCTTGGCAGCTTCCTTCAGGGCATACAGGGAACCACAG
>JAXJVC010000432.1:0-1860 GCA_036308745.1 Oscillospiraceae bacterium
GCTGATATGAGCCCTGCCGAGATCAATGCCATCCTGGTTGAGCAGTTCACCTCCATGTCCTTCGACGGTCTGACCGGCGCAGGCATGACCTGGGCTGCCACCGGCGAAGTTTCCAAGGCTCCCATGGCTGTGGTCATCGAGAACGGTGTCTACGTCAGCGCTGAGTAATTCGGAACAATCAAAAACATTCAGTAGGACAGCTGGACAGGGGCTATGCCCCTGTCCGGTTTCCGCGTAATATTACAGGAAAAGTCAACAGCCTATGAGAGAGGCCTGGATTTGACTTTTGTCATAGACTGTTGGAAAGAGAGGTAATTACTGTGAGTTTTCTGCAATATCTGATTAACGGTATCAGCATCGGTGCGGTGTATGCCATCATCGCTCTGGGCTATACCATGGTTTACGGCATTGCCAAGATGCTGAACTTCGCCCACGGTGACGTCATCATGGTGGGTGCTTACATGTCCTACAGCGTTACCAGCTACCTGGGCCTTCCCACTGTGGTGGGCATCGGCGTGGCCGTTCTGGTCTGCACCCTGTTGGGTGTGCTGATTGAGGGCCTGGCTTACAAGCCCCTTCGGGGTGTTCCCAGCCTGGCGGTTCTGATCACCGCCATCGGTGTCAGCTACTTCCTGCAGAATGCAGCCCAGCTGATCTGGGGCAGTGCTCCCAAGAACTTCAAGTCCATCGTGACCATGAAGCCCGTGGTGCTGTTCGGCGGCCAGCTGACCATCACCGGCGAAGTGATCTACACCATCCTGGCTTCCGTGCTGATCATGGTTGCCCTGACCCTGTTCATCAACAAGAGCCGCATGGGCAAGGCCATGCGTGCCGTGTCTGAGGACCGTGCCGCTGCCCAGCTCATGGGCATCAATGTGAACCAGACCATTTCCACCACCTTTGCCATCGGTTCCGCTCTGGCAGCTGTGGCCGGTGTGCTGCTGTGCTCCACCGTGCCTACCCTGATGCCCACCACCGGTTCCATGCCCGGTATCCGCGCCTTCACCGCTGCGGTCTTCGGCGGCATCGGTTCCATTCCCGGCGCCATGCTGGGCGGCATCCTGCTGGGTATCATCGAGACCTTCTCCAAGGCCTATCTGTCCACCCAGTTCTCTGATGCCATCGTATTCCTGGTGCTGATCGTCATTCTGCTGGTGAAGCCCGCCGGTCTGCTGGGCAAGCAGATCCAGGAGAAGGTGTGAGGTGTCTGCTATGAAGAATCTGCTGAAAAACAAAAATTCCCGCACCGATCTGCTGACCTATCTGCTGGTGGCTGTGGGCTTCGCCGTGATGCAGGGCATGAACTCTGCCGGCATGCTGGGCAGCTCCATCAAGGGCTTCCTGATCCCCATCTGTGTTTACATCTCCCTGGCAGTTTCTCTGAACCTGCTGGTTGGTATCTGCGGTGAGCTGAGCCTGGGCCATGCCGGTTTCATGGGCATCGGCGCTTTCACCGGCATTGTCATTGCTGCCGTCACCAAGGATGTGATCGCCAGCGATTTCGTCCGTCTGCTGCTTGCTATGATTGGCGGCGGCATCCTGGCGGGCATTGCCTCCTTCATCATCGGCATTCCCGTCCTGCGTCTGCGGGGCGACTACCTGGCCATCGTTACCCTGGCCTTCGGTGAAATTCTGAAGAACATCATCGGCAACCTGTACATCGGCAAGGATGTAAAGGGCATCCACTTTGCTTTTGACTCCACCAAGCTGGTACTGGGGGAAGGCGCCAAGAAGATCCTGGCTGGCCCCATGGGTGCCACCGGTGTCCAGAAGATCGCATCCTTCCCCATGGGCTTCCTGCTGGTTCTTGTTACCCTGTTCGTGGTGCTGAACCTGGTGAATTCCAAGGAAGGCCGTGCC
>JAXJVC010000433.1:0-6317 GCA_036308745.1 Oscillospiraceae bacterium
GCCGGCATGAAAGTCTGCCAGGTGGAGGGTGCTACCGGCTCCATCGACACCAACTGGGAGGGCAAAGCCCAGGCTGCCATCGATTCCCTGCTCCGGGATGGCTGCGACTTCGCCTATATCCACGTGGAAGCCCCCGACGAAATGGCACACCAGGGCCATATGGAGGAAAAGGTCAAGTCCATCGAATATCTGGACAGCCGCATCATCGCTCCTGTGAAGAAGGCCATGGAGGATGCCGGCGAAGACTACCGGATGCTGATCCTGCCTGATCACCCCAACCTGCTGCGGCTGCGGACCCACGTCGGCGACCCTGTCCCCTATGTGCTTTACGACAGCACCAAAGAGCGGAAGTCCCTGGCCTGTTACAGTGAGCGGGAAGCTGCTGCCACCGGCAATTTCGAGCCCATGGGCCATATGCTGATGGAACGTTTTTTGCAGAAATAAAAAGAATGTACGTCATGAATGAGGAACCCGGAAATGTCTATATGGAAATTCCTAACTCCTAATTTCTCACTCCTCATTGATTCTAATTTTGGAGGATTTCTAATATGTCCAGAGTATATAATTTCTCCGCAGGCCCTGCTGTCCTGCCGGAGTGTGTGTTACAGGAAGCCGCTGCGGAAATGATGGATTACCGGGGCACCGGTATGTCCGTTATGGAAATGAGCCACCGCTCCAAGGCCTACCAAGCCATCATCGACGAAGCCGAAGCCGACCTTCGCAGTCTGATGGGCATCCCCGAAAACTACAAAGTCCTGTTTATGCAGGGCGGCGCATCCCAGCAGTTTGCCGCCGTTCCCATGAACCTGATGAAGAACAAGGTGGCCGACTACATCATCACCGGCCAGTGGGCCAAGAAGGCATGGCAGGAAGCCAAGATGTACGGCACCGCCAACGCCATCGCCTCCTCTGCCGACAAGACCTTCTCCTACATTCCCGACTGCTCTGACCTGGCTATCAGCCCCGATGCAGACTACGTTTATATCTGCGAGAACAACACCATCTACGGCACCAAGTTCCATGAGCTGCCCAACACCAAGGGCAAGGACCTGGTTTCCGACGTATCCAGCTGCTTCCTCAGCGAGCCTGTGGACGTGACCAAGTATGGTATGCTCTACGGCGGCGTCCAGAAGAACATCGGCCCCGCCGGTGTGGTCATCGCCATCATCCGGGAAGACCTGATCACCGAGGACGTTCTCCCCGGCACCCCCACCATGCTGCGCTATAAGACCCACGCCGACAACGGCTCCATGTACAACACGCCTCCCGCCTATGGCATCTATATCTGCGGCAAGGTTTTCAAATGGCTGCAAAATATGGGCGGTCTGGATACCATGAAGGCCTACAACGAAAAGAAGGCCGCCGTCCTCTACGATTTCCTGGATGCCAGCGACCTGTTTAAGGGTACCGTTGTGAAGAAGGACCGCTCCCTGATGAACGTCCCCTTTGTCACCGGCAACGAGGAAATGGATGCCAAGTTCGTCAAGGCCGCCGCAGAAGCCGGCTTCGTGAACCTGAAGGGCCATCGCAGTGTGGGTGGCATGCGTGCCAGCATCTACAACGCCATGCCCATTGAGGGTGTGGAAAAGCTGGTGGCCTTCATGGACAAATTCGAAAAGGAAAACCGCTGAGCATCGGAAATCAAGAAAAGAGGAAATCCCATGTATCATATTCATTATCTTAATAAAATCTCCCCCAAGGGCACTGCCCTGTGGCGTGACAATTACCAGACCACCGACGTAGCAGAAGATGCGGATGCCATTCTGGTCCGCAGCGCCAATATGCATGAAATGCCCCTGCCCAAGAAGCTGCTGGCCGTGTCCCGCGCTGGCGCGGGTGTCAACAACATCCCCCTGACCGCCTGCGCAGAGGAGGGCATCGTTGTCTTCAACACCCCCGGTGCCAACGCCCGCAGCGTTATGGAGCTGGCTCTGTGCGGTATGTTCCTGGCCAGCCGTGATATCGTAGGCGGCATCAACTGGGTCCAGTCCATCAAGGGCAGCTCCGAAATCAGCCGTCTGGTGGAAAAGGGCAAGTCCCAGTTCGCTGGCCATGAAATCTACGGCAAGAAGCTGGGCATCATCGGCCTGGGCGCCATCGGCGGCCCTCTGGCCAACCGCGCCCGGAAGCTGGGCATGGATGTCTACGGCCACGACCCCCACATCTCCGTGGAAGCCGCCTGGCACCTGGACCGCCATGTCCAGCGGGTCAACACCCGGGATGAGATCTATGCCAACTGCGATGTGATCACCCTCCATGTCCCCCTGCTGAAGGACACCGAAAAGATGATCAATGCCGAATCCCTTGCCAAGATGAAGGACGGCGTCATCATCCTAAACTTCGCCCGTGACCTGCTGGTGGACGATGATGCCATGGCAGAGGCCCTGGCATCCGGCAAGGTCAGCCGCTATGTCACCGACTTCCCCAATGAGAAGACCGCCAATATGCCCGGCTGCATCGCCATCCCCCACCTGGGCGCCTCCACCGAGGAATCCGAAGACAACTGCGCCAAGATGGCCGTGGAAGAGGTCATGGACTATCTGGAGAACGGCAATATCCGCAACTCCGTCAACTACCCCAACTGCGACATGGGCGTCTGCCAGACCGCAGGCCGGATCACCATCCTCCACCGGAATATCCCCAACACCCTGGGCCGGTTCACCGCCGCCCTTGCCACAGAAAATGTCAACATCGACGGTCTGATGAACAAGAGCCGTGGCGAATTTGCCTACACCATGCTGGACCTGGACCATCACCCCTCCCAGGCTGTTGTGGATCACCTGAAGGAGATCGAAGGTGTCCTGAGAGTGCGGGTCATCAAGTAATCCTTCTTTTCATCCCGCACTGACAAGGCAAATATAGGGACCTACTTTGGGCGCTGAGATCCTTCTCAGCGCCCATTATGTACCAAAAACACCGATGCAACCCAAACTTTACATTTAGAAATCAAAAAGTTATGGTGTTTTTCGGCTGTTTATGGTACGATTTTCTCACAAGGAGGAATTACATATGACTTTAGGAAACAAACTTGCAAAACTCAGAAAAGAAAACAACTACACCCAGGAGCAGCTTGCGGAGCTGCTGGGAGTCTCCCGCCAGGCGATTTCCAAATGGGAATCCGACGCCGCCTATCCCGAAACAGAAAAACTGATCCGGCTGGGAAAGCTTTATAATTGCTCCATGGACTATCTTTTGCTTGACGAGGTAACGGACCAGCCAAAAATGGCAGTCGCTCAAAAACTTGACCTTAGGTCACTCTGCTTTGAGCGTGTCAGCAAGCGGATGGTTGGCAATCTTCCTTTGTGGCACATCAATATCGGCTATGGCCGGACCGCAAAGGGCATCTTTGCCATGGGTCTTGTGGCCCGGGGAATCTTCTCCATGGGGTTGATTTCTATGGGTGTGGTGTCCTTTGGTGTGTTGTCTGCCGGACTGCTGGCCCTTGGCTGTTTGGCTGTGGGTCTGCTGGCACTGGGAGCCATCAGTGCCGGTATCCTTGCCGTGGGTGCTATTGCCATGGGTGCTTTTGCCGTAGGAGGCGTGGCAATTGGTCTGTTTTCTGTGGGCGGGCTGTCCATCGGCAGCTATGCTGCTTTCGGTGATGTGGCCCGCGGTGCAATTGCCATCGGTAAAAGCGAGGCCCAAGGCACCCTGTTCCAGGCCGCAGATTTGAACGGACAAAACTTCTCCCTTGTGACGGAAAAACTGGAGGAGCTGGTGCCCTGGTATCTTTCCTTCTTCAAAAACCTGTTCCTTATGCTGCTGCGGTAAGGTTGCAATTTGACAAACCCCAATGCAATCCTTGATACTATCTCTTGATTAAAATGTTTAATCAAGAATGCTGTGCCACAGCACAGCAGAATCTGCAAGTACTTGCAGATTCTCGTCTCATCGAATTCTTGATATAAAACGGCATTAAGTCGTTTCATTAAGAATTCGTATAAGAAACCATAGATAGGAAGTGTAAACAATGAACAAAAAAGCCAATTTCCTTTCCATCCTGGTGGGATATCTTGGCGCGATGCTCGGCCTTTATGGAGTGATCTGCTTTAACCAATATGTCCTGAGGTCGCTGCCCGTGGCGGGACGACTGGCATGCCTGATCACCATGTATTGGCTCCCCGCTCTGATTCCCATGATCATAATGTGGAAAACCAAATCCAAGCCCGCAAATCTAGGCTTTACAAAAGAAAACCTGCCCCGGCAGGTCCTTGTGGGCATTCTTCTGGGTGTTACTATGTCCCTGTTCTTCACCCTTGTGCCCCATTTGGTGGGGCTGGGCGCCTTCGTAGACAACGGCCACCGTTACCAGGCGTTTTGGCCGATCATTTCTGAGTTTCCCTACTGCATCCTTGCCGTAGGCGCCGTGGAAGAATTGCTCTTCCGGGGTTTCTTCTACCACAAGCTGCAGCAGCTCGTTTCTTCTGAGGCCGCCGCTATCCTGATTTCTTCCCTTCTGTTTGGTTTGTTCCACATTTTCAGCGGGAACATCCTGCAAATCATTATGACGGCCCTTCTGGGCATCTTCTGGTGCCTGTGCAGGAAGAAGATCAAATATTGTACCACTCTGTCCCTGATTCTTGCCCACGGTATCTACGATGCCATGATCTCCCTTTGGGCATTTCTGTTCCTCCAATAAGGCAACATCCTCCGTATGACATTCCATACGGAGGATGTTTTGCATTATTTCAGCAGCAGGTCCACGCCCTGCTGCAGGCTGCTCGCGGGCAGTGCACCCTGGGCATAGGTGACGATATTTCCATCCCCATCGATGAAGTATGTCTGGGGGACCGCATAAACACCGTAGGTCATAGCGGCTTCCATATCCGTATCATAATACACCGGGAAGGTATACCCCTGCCCCGAAATATAGCCGGAAGCACTCTCCACCGTCTCCTGGCTTCCGTCTGTCAGGTTCACCATCAGGAAATGGATCTGCTCCCCATACTCCTGATACGCACCCTCAAAGTCCGGCATCTCGCTCTTACAGGGACCACACCAGCTTGCCCAAAAATTCAGAATTACAGGCTTCCCACGGAAGTCGGACAGCTTATGGGGATTCCCCTCCAGGTCATACACCGTAAAATCCGGAGCCGCATTTGCTTTGCTCTCCCCTTCCGTCTCGGAAGTAGGCTGCGTTGCAAGACCCCCAACGTTAACCTGACTGCTCAGATTATTGTAAAGCACATAGGCCCCCACCATCAGTACCGCAAACAGCAGCACCCAGATCATAAGCTTCAGAATCCTATACGTCTTTTCCATATCTCCCCTCCTCAACTCAGCCAGGTCAGGACCCGCCCCAAGGTACCGGTGGCCATGAGTATGCCGATCAGAACCAACAGTGCGCCGCAGACTCGGTTAATACTGTCATAGTGACCCTTGATCCAGGCAAAGGCCGACTTCAGCTTGTCGATGAGAACCGCACTGAACAGGAACGGCACTCCCAGACCCAGGGAATAACACAGAAGCATCCCCATGCCTTCCAGCACGTGGCCTTGCTGGGATGCCAGCATCAGGGCAGATCCCAGAAACGCTCCCACACAGGGCGTCCAGCCAACGGAAAAAATCAGGCCGAACACCATGGCAGAAAAGAAGTTCATCTTTCCGGGACGAAGCATCCGTCCGCCGCCCCGGAAAAGGTTTATCCGAAGCAGGCCCATATAGTTCAGGCCAAAAAGCACCACGATCATACCGGAGACCAAATTCACCCAGGTCTGATACCGGGACAAAAAGCTGCCAAGGGTTCCCGCTAAGGCTCCCATGCCCACAAAAATACCTGTAAAGCCCAGTACAAACCCGGCTGCGCACAGCAATGTACGCCTGGTATCCCGCTCCCCGCCCCCGGCAAAATAGGATATATATATGGGCAGCATAGGCAGCAGACAGGGAGAAATGAAGGTAATCATACCCTCCAAAAACGAAATTACATATTCCATAAATTGCTCCTTTTTTCCTATAGGATACCCGAATACCCCGAAAATGTATGTGACATAGTTACACATATCGAAGTTTTCCATAAAAAGACGGCGTGGTTGCCCACGCCGTCTATTTGTGTTTATTACCTCAAAACTTACCGCTCCATAATCTTATCGTGGATAGGCATAGCAAAGATAGTACGGATGGTCTCGTCAGAGATGGAGTTGGCACCGCCCATAACGACACCCATTTCGATCTCGTTGGACGCAACATACTCCACTGCGTAGCTCTCTGCACCGGCATTGACCAGCAGCAGAGGAGCATCCAGAGCGTATGCCACAGGACCGCCGCTCAGGCCGTCGGGGAAGTTGCGGGAGTATGCCAGGACAGCGGTGTCGGGA
>JAXJVC010000434.1:0-3616 GCA_036308745.1 Oscillospiraceae bacterium
CGGCAATGGGGATCCAGAACGCCAGATACCAGCCCCGGAACCCCCGGTTCTTCACCAGACGCCGGGAGTAGACAAAAATCGCCACCCCCAGCCCCAAGGCTCCCAGCACCTGCACGATGCTGACAAAGCCATTGCTGCGGAAGAACAGGGAATCATACCGGGTGCTGTCCAGCACCACCTGGCTCACGCCGTAGAGCAGCAGGAACAGCAGCGTCACATCTCCACTGCGCCCCTTCTTCTTCCCGTTCACCAGCCACACCAGCAGCAAAACTACAAAAATCGCAGCAGCAGCCATGGCCTGAATCACAAAGGTGGCCAGCCGGTACTCCACTGCCCCGGACACCGCATTTGTCACAGGATACACCCAGGGCAACTCCGTCATACCCTCGATGATCTGTCCACGGTCCGAGGAATTGAAAAAGGAACCCAGCCGCCCTATCGCAACGCCCAGACTGCCCGCAATGCACATACAGTCCAGCATTTCCGGCAGATCCCGGATAATAAACAGCACCCGCAGGACCACCGCCGCCAGAAGGCATCCACCGAACACGCCCATCAGGGCATAACCGCCGGAGGAATGATCCGTCATGGCGACGAAAAAACTCTCATAGCTGTCCGCCCGGCAGTACCAGTGCATAAACCGGGCCATAATCAGGGAAAACACCAGAGCCATCGGCACCGCCAGGGCGGCAGAAATAGCCTTTCCTGTTCTCCCCAAGTACAGCGCCACAAAAGCACAAGCCGCCGTGGCAGCCGCCAGAGTCAGGATGATGGCGCTCCAATAGACGAAGGTCTCTCCCATAATAAACGCAATCCTGTCCATATCCTCAGCCTCCATCCGGCACTGCCGTTGCAAAATAAATGATATCGCTGATCTTCCGCTGGTAGCCGTAGACCACCCGGTTGATAAGCTGGTCGTTCATGGCAATAGCCGCAGTCTGTCCGCCGTCCAGAGCATAGGCCATCTTACAGCCTGTCTCGTGGATCCGCTTGGCGAAAGTGTGGATGTTTGGCACGTTTTGATACTGGCCCTCATTGTTCGCCGCCACCATCAGATAGTGGAGCTTGTCTATCTGGCACAGAGCCGCCCGGGCATACTCTTCCTCGATCTCGCCTACAGGATACCAGTTCGGCTCGCACCGCTCCCCATTGTCCACCAAAATGGGGCCAAAAGCAAGACTGAATCGGATGTTATTTTCATCCACATATTTCTGGGCAGATTCCACATCCAGCATCTTGCCGGCATAGGTAAAATGCAGATCGCCCATGTCATCGATGTAGCAGGTGTCAGCATATTCACCGTTTACCCGGTGGACCGTACCGGCGTAGACGCTGGTGCCGTGGTCCCGGAAGCGGTAAAAGTCACCACTGGAGGCCACCACCGCGTTGACGCTTGCCGCCATCTCCGTGGTGATGAACTGCTTTTCCGAGCCGTATTCGCCACCCGCCAGGAACCGGCGGAACTGGGAGGGATGGGCGATCTTCACCTCAGAGAAAGTATAGACGGTGTAGTCGTGGATCTCCTTCCAGGTGATAGCGAGAATGGTCTCGTCCAGATAATAGTTCACCTTGGTGCCGGGCATCAGCTTGGCTTCCGTGCTGAAATAGGTGGTCTGTCCCTCCAACAGCTCTGCCGCGTCATCCAGCAGCCACTGCAGGGTGGCAGGATCCTCCGTGGAGCCAAATTTGGACTGGTCCGGCTCCGGAGCCACCAGGTCCTCGTCACTGAGCCAGTAGGACTTGGGGACAGACAGGATACCATCCAGGGCATCGCTGATCTCATTGGTAACGAACATATCATATTTATCCATAATGGCCGCACTGCCGCTGCTGCTCTGGGCAGCGTTCCCGGGGTCGCCCATATTCTGCGCCATAGACAGCAGCACCCCAACGGTGACCACGATGCTCACCACCGACACTGCCAGGGTCAGCAGCCCCATGAGGATCCGCAGGAACACATTGGGCCTGCGCTTTTCAGGCTTTCGCAGATATTTTCCCATAGCCGCTCCTCCCCTCACCCGGCAATGCCGCCGGAGATGGCGGACAGCAGGTCCTGCTCCGGCAGGATCCACCATTGGTCATCCTGCCAGATCAAATTCATGGTAAATTCCCGGCTTACGGTCTTTCCATCCTCCGCCAGTGCCTGGGTCACCGCGTCTTCCAAAACTTCCATGACAAAATCCTTCCGGTATTCGCCGTTTTCATCGTAGATCTGCTCCACATCCTCAGCCTGAGCCACCCGCTGCTCCAGCAGGACCCGTGCCCGCTCCTTCACGCCGCCGGTGACGCTGGAAACATCCAGATACTCCATGGTCACATCCCGGGCAACGCCGGAATCCGTGGCATAGCAGTCCCCGGTAAATTCATAGTGCAGGCTCTGAAGGAAAGCATCCCAGATCCGCTTGCCGGTCTCGTCGGCAGCATCCCGCCCGGCGCCCAGATCCGGCGTCCCAAGCAAAAAGCCTCCCGCGGCAACGTAATCGCCGCCGCAAACGGCCTCCATCATACTCCCAGACCGCTCTACTGCCCCCTGCGGCGCGGACACCAGAACGGGAGCTGCATCCAGGGATCTGAAGGTAATCAGCAGGGCTGCCGCTGCCAGCAGCAGAGCCAACGCGCCAAAGATCCCCGCAAATAATTTGGAAAACTTCATATTTCTCACCCTTTTTCTTGATGGCATCCATTATACCGTTCCCAGAGAATCTTGTCAATTTCAGAAACTATCCTCGCACATGGCAAATGCTGCCTTGCTTTCCCTTTTCGATCTCCAGCCGGGTAGGAATGATCTGGGCAAGCTGCTCCACGTGGGAAATAATGCCCACGATCCCCGCATTTCGCTGGATCCCCTGCAAAACTTCCAGAGCCTCCTGCACCGCCTCCCGGTCAAGAGAGCCGAAGCCCTCGTCGATAAACATGGCTCCCAGCCGGATACCGCCGCCCTGTGCCTGGACCACGGTGGAAAGGCCGATGGCAAGGCTCAGCGCCGCCAGGAATTTTTCACCGCCGGACAGAGTGGTCACGCTTCTGCGCTGGTTGTTCTGGCTGTCGTAAACCTCCAGCTCCAGACCACCCTTGTGACCGGAACCGGATATCTCGTCGGTGCGGTACAGCCTGTACCGTCCACCGCAGACCTTTGCCAGCAGCCGGTTGGCCTCCACCGTGATAGAGGTCAGCATAACCCCAAGCACATACCGCTGCAGACTGACACCGGACCGTCCCCGGAGCCGGTTTGCAAATTCCAGGTCATTGTCTGCGGAGAGCCTCTGGATCTCATAGGTTTCCTGCCGTTTTCTCAGATTTGCGGCATCCTTTTCCATGGTTTTCAGCCGGTCTTCCGCCAAAAGCTGCCGGTCAGACAGCTTTTTTAACTGATTCTGGGTTTCCAGCAAATCCTTTTTGATTCTCTCCATATCCGGCGCTGTTTTGTCTGCCAAAGCCCGCCGCTGTTCTTCCTCCGCCATTCTTGCCTGGGTCAGATCCGCCCGGAACTGCATCAGCGCCGCTGTGCGGCTGCGCCTTTCCTCCGGCTCCAGGTCCGCCGCCAGGAAGTCCTCCTCCCGCTCCAGGCCGCTGGTCTCCAGGGCCTCCTGCCAGGCCGCAGCCTGGGCAGCATAAC
>JAXJVC010000435.1:0-3823 GCA_036308745.1 Oscillospiraceae bacterium
CTCCTGCAGTCTCTCCCAGGGCATAGATGCCGGTAAAATACCGCTGGCACAAAGGCTTCACCGCCATATCCGGCGTATTGGACACGATGGCAACGGGATACTTCTTCCCAATTTCCGCCAGCGCTTGGGGAATGCCCTCGTAAGGTTTGGTTTTGATCTGACAATGTCGGGCATAGTAGGGACGGTAAATATCCAGCACCCGCTGCACCATCTCTTCCCCGGTCCCCTGAGGAAGGGACAAGCGAATCTGGTTCAGCGCGCCGTTGCCCACGAACCGCCGCATTTCCTCCAGGGTCCTTTCCGGGAAGCCATAAACATTCAGGGCATAATTGGTAGCATCCAGCAGGTCCTCCAGGGTGTCCAACAGGGTGCCGTCCAGGTCAAAGATCACCCCGGTCATATCAGATCCCCCGGTTCTTCAGAACCCGGATATCCTCACCCACGAAGGTCAGCCGCTGGAACCCGCCGTGAAGCCGGGATGCGATCTGGGGGGTGTAGCGCCGGGACATTTCATCCACATTCAGGTTGGTGGAGATGACCATGGGTTTTCCCGCAAGAATCCGGTCATTGAGCAGGCTGTACAGCGCCGCTGTCACAAACTGGCCGGGCATTTCCGTGCCCAGGTCGTCCACGATCAGCAGGTCACAGGCGGTAAACTTCTCCGCCTCCCGGCGGGCTTCCTCGCTGGGATTGAATTTTGCCTGCTCCAGCTTGCCAAACAGGTGGCCCGCAGTTTCGTAGACTACGCTGTAACCCCGGTCTGCCACTGCCCGGGCGATGCAGGCAGACAGGAAGGTCTTGCCCAGGCCCGTGCCACCCACGAACAGCAGATTTCCCGCGTTGGGCGTAAAGGTCAGGGCATACCGGCGGCAGCTCTGGAAATTCCGCTCCATGATGGTACGGGGGCTGGCGCCGTATTTGGGATCCACCCGGTCGGGATAGTAGTCCAGCCGGAACTGGCCGAAGCTCTCCTTGCCCCCGGAGAGGATGGTGATTTCCTTTTTCTGCTCCTGGCGGCACAGTTCCCGCAGGCATTCGCACATACTGGTGCCCACATAGCCGCTGCCACCGCAGTTATCACAAATGGGGCTGTCATCCAGGAAGCCCGGCTCAAAATTCTCTGCAGCCAGAATAGCCCGCTCCTGCTGAAGATCCAGGTTCTGAAGCCGCACCCGTTCCATCATATCCCGGCCGTCGCCGCCCTGCAAAAATGCCGCCTGGGCCGCCTGGGCCATGGTCCGCCGCAGCTCCATGTCGATTTCCCGGATCCGGGGCACCCGGGCATAGGCCTCCGTCAGGTGCTGGCGGTTTTCGGACTCCCGGTCCTCCTTGGCCTGTGCCAGCCGGGCTCTTGCCCGCTTGACAACTTCCACACTGTATGCCATATGTTACCCCTCCCGCAAAACTCTCTGAATGGCTTCCAGTTCTGCCTGTCCCAGTTCGCCGGAAGCACCCTTGGGAACGCTCTTGCGGTCACCGGACCGCACCTCTTCCGCGGTGTGGAAGCCCTGTTCATGCCACCGCTGAAGGATCTTATTCATGTAAGCCCAGTTCAGGCCGCCGGTATTCAGGCAGGTCCGCTCATAGGCCATGGCCACTGTCTCCTCATCAAAGCCCATATCCAGCCAGCTCTGGGCATACCGTTCCTCCGCTGCCGTCAGGCTCCGACCCCGGATCTGCAGAATGGTCATCAGCCGATACAGCCGGGAATTACGGACATTCTGGGCCTGGATGTAGGCTGCCGCCTCCTCCAGGGTATCGATGCCCCGCTCTGCCCAGGCGTAGGCTTCCTTCTCAATGGTCCGCAGGCTGGGGTTGCGCAGGCTGCCCCGCTGGCGGGCACGCTCCTTGCAGTAGCACACCAGCACGGAGATCACATCGGGGGTAAGGCCCAAATACCGGGTAAAGCCCAGCAGAATCTTCAACTCCTCGGTGTTCAGGCTCCGGCCCAGCAGCCGCTGGATCTCACCGTAGAGACTCCGGAAAGAGGTATCCGTGTCCATGGCATCCAGCACATCGTTTTCCGAATAGCTGGGCCGCTCTCCGGGTGCGATGTGGCTTGCCCGCTCCTCAGGCCACAGGCCCAATTGCCGCAGCGTTGCGGCGGCGCAGCCGAACCGGGAAGCATTCATATTCAATTCCATGGCTGCCCCTTCCGGGGTGTTGCCGCTGTGGATGTATATGTAGAGCAGGGCCGCGTCGGGGCTGGCCGCAGAAAGGAGCCTGCGGACATCGCTCTGGGGGATCTTTACCGATTCTGTGATCATTTCTGTATTCCTCGCAAATTTCGTCAATTATAGTCATTATAGCACAGCTTTTTCCCGGGGACAACGGCGAAGAGAAAAAGAATTTCGCAGAAAAACCGGTATCTTTTTTGGCGCACCACAGGATATTGTGGCTGGTGTACAGTGTTACGCCTACGACATTGGAAAAACCAGGGCAAATACCGCCCTGGTTTTCGTTTTTTCCTTACCTGCATATGGCAGAATGTACGCAGGTGAGCTGTTCCCTTCTCCCCTGCTTTTCGCATCATGCCGCTGCGCCTGCGGTGACACCCTTGACAGGCATTGTAACAGAGGTCACGTCCGTCGTCACGAAGGTTTTCTGTTTCGCCGCTGTCCGAGAGTAGTATGCCTCTGGGCAGCCCAATTATTCGGAGGTATTTTATGGAAAAATTCACCGCACTTCTCGTTCCTGCCCTGCTTGCTGTCATGTTTGTACGCCTGATGCTGATCCCCATGAAATGGTTTTACCGCGTCGGCATCCACTCGGTCTGCGGCTTTGCGTGCCTGTGGCTCCTCAATTCCATTTCCGCCGTCACAGGCATTTTCTTCCCCATCAATGCCGTCACCATTCTGGTGGCCGGTTTTCTGGGTGTTCCCGGCATGGCGGTCATGGCCCTGCTTGCGGTGATGGCATAGCAAAAACACCGATACCAACAGGCGCAGATCCTCAGGTCTGCGCCTTAGCGCATTTTTCACAAATTCGTATTCTGCCCTGTAAAACAGCATTCGCCTATGGAAAGTCCGGCAGGTTTATGATAATATAAGATATATCCGCTTTTGGATACCTTATCAAGGAGATGCCTGCCATGATTTTGATTATTGAAGATGACGAAACCATCAGCGGACTGCTTCGCAGTATTCTGACCCGCAACGGATATGAGGTGCAGTGTGCGTCAAACGGATGGGAAGGCTATGAGCTGGCGGCCAATCATGATTTCAGCCTGATTTTAATGGACTTGATGCTCCCGCTGAAAAGCGGCGAGGAAATTTTGCGGGATCTGCGAACCAAAAAAGCCACCCCTGTGATCGTCCTATCCGCGAAAAATGCTGTCAGCAACCGGATCGAACTGCTCAGACTGGGCGCAGATGACTTTATCTGCAAGCCCTTTGATATCGATGAAGTTCTGCTCCGAATCAACGCGGTGCTTCGCAGAACCGAAGGCACCAAAACAGTGTTGACCTTCCGGGATATGAAGCTGGATCTTTCCTCAAAACGCGTTTTCATCGGCGACCGGGAAATGGTTTGCACCGCCATGGAGTATGCCATTCTGGAGCTGATGCTGTCCAACCCCAACAAAATCTTCTCCAAGCGGAACCTGTTCGAGAGCATCACCGGCGACACCTACATGAGCGACGACAACACCATGAACGTGCATATCAGCAACCTTCGCAAGAAAATCGCCAAAATCACCGCCGACCCCTACATTGAAACCGTGTACGGCATGGGCTACCGCCTTGCAAATTAAGGTTTTCTTTAGATTTCCTAAGGTTCTTTTTTAAGATGATGTTGTACCATATGGTCAGAAAGGAGGTTTGCA
>JAXJVC010000436.1:0-6094 GCA_036308745.1 Oscillospiraceae bacterium
ATGAACGTCCACGGTGCGGATGTCACTGCGGTATTCGTAGGCCCAGATTGTGTCCAGCAGGCTCTCCCGGGAGTAGACCCGGTTGGGATTGCGCATGAGAAATTCGATGACATCAAATTCCTTTGCTGTCAATTCCACCGGTGTGCCGGACCGGTAGGCATTCCTGGCATCCAGGTCCAGGGTGACGGAGCCGATGGTGAGAAGATTGCCCGGGTCCTTTTTCTCGGAAGCTCCCGCCCGGCGCAGCAGCGCCCGGATCCGGGCTTTCAGCTCCAGAATATTGAAAGGTTTGGTCAGATAATCGTCTGCGCCATGCTCAAAACCCATGAGCTTGTCCATGTCATCGGTCTTTGCGGTGAGCAGAATGATGGGGACGTTGGAAAACTCCCGGATCTTGGCGCAGGCGGTCATGCCGTCCATGTTGGGCATCATCACATCCAGCACCACCAGATCCGGCTGCTGCTCCTGTACCTGCTGCAGGGCTTCCAGACCGTCGGAACCGGTGATCACCTGATAGCCTTCATTCTGCAAATTAAAGCGAATGCCCTTTACCAGCAGGGCCTCATCATCTACAACTAAAATTTTCATAAGGTCAACCTCCTACCGTGATAAGATCCATGATTGATTCAAAGCGTACACTGCCGATGCCCTCTACATTCATAATCTCTTCCACTGCCCGAAAGGGACCGTTGGCAGTCCGGTAGTCCAGGATCCGCTGGGCAATGACCTCTCCGATCCCCGGAAGGGCCATCAGCTCCCAGAGATCGGCAGTGTTCAGGTCAATGGGAAAGGCTAGTGTAGATTCCGGAATGGTCTGGTCAGGCGGGGCTTCTGTTGGCTGGGTGGGGGCGGGGGAGACATGGACCTGGACATCGCTGTGGGTAAGGTTTCGTCCCAGGAAAAAGCCCAGGGTAAAAACAAGGAAAAAGGACGTGATGACAACAAGAACGCCCAGGTGTGATTTTTTCATGGGAAAAGACCTCCCGCATTGACTAGAGGGTGAAAAGCTGTTATAATATAGACCATTCCATTATACACGAATTTTCTCTGCCGGACAAGTCCGGCAGTCTGATATTGAGGGAGAAATATGAAAAAATTTGCATTCCTGCCCCTGGTGCTATGTCTGCTTCTGGTACTGCAGTGTACCGTATTTCCGGTTTATGCCGTCCCCATTCCTGTGTCTACAGAGGAAACGGAAAATGAGGCGGCGACCCAGGAAAGCGAAGCACCCCCTCAGGGCAGTGCCATTCCCTTTGGACAGGTATCCATCCTGAACGGCTGCCGTACCATTGAGGGTATGGTCCCTCTGGGCGGCAACGAGCGGAGGCTGCCGTCCGCAGTGAGCGCATTCGTATATGAGCGCAATACCAATACGGTGATCTATTCCTTTAACCCGGATATGAAAGTTGCGCCCGGCAGCCTGGCCAAGCTGGTGACGGCGCTGCTCGCCATTGAACTGTGCGATGTGGATGAAGTGGTCACCATTAACAGCTCCAATATCGCAAGACTGCCTGCCGGTTCTCAGAACGTTGACCTGCGAAATGGCGAACAGCTGACGGTAAAGGATCTGCTGCACTGCATGATCCTCCAGTCTGCCAATGACGCGGCTATCGTGCTGGCGGAGCATATTTCCGGCAATCCCCAGGGTTTTGTGGTGCTGATGAACGAGCGGGTTAAGAAAATGGGCTGTATCAACACTCAGTTTGAGAATGTCCACGGCCTGGACAATGCTACCAACTTCACCACCGCCCGGGACATGGCAAAGATCACCACCGAAGCGCTGAAGAACGAGACCTTCCGGGAGCTGTTCAGCGCAAAGGAGTATATCGTTCCCGAAACGGAAAAGAGCAAGGAAAGAAAATTCCAGACCCAGAACTACATGATGGATGATACCAACATCATCAAGTACTTTGACGACCGGGTTACCGGCGGTATGCAGAGCTATGTCTCCGTGGGCGCAGGTGCCAGTATGGTTTGCTCTGCGCTGTCCAAGGACAAGTCCATGGATCTGGTCTGCGTCGTTATGGGCTGTACCCGTGAAATCGCGGACAATGGCTGGCAGGTTTTGTCCTACGGTAACCTGGACGAAATGACAGATCTGCTGGAGTATGTTTTCGGAAACTTTAAGGTTAACCGGATTCTCTATGAAGGACAGGCGCTGAACCAGTTTGCGGTATCCGGCGGCGAAAGCCAGGCGGTTGGCCAGCCCAGGGTGAACTATGATACCGTTCTGTGGGCTGACTGCCAGATGGACAACCTGATTAAGTATTACACTGTTACCGGCGGAGGATTGTCGGCGCCGGTCGCCAAGGGAGAAATGATCTCCACGGTGGAGATCTGGTACCGCAATTCCTGTGTGGCGGAGGCGGAGCTGTACTCCATGGGCAATGTGAAGTCCACCGGTGACAGCGCGTCCATTTCCGGACAGGATATGGGAAAGGAAGGAAGCAATGCCCTCAGCATTCTGGGGACCGTGTGCGTAGTGATCCTGGGGGTTGTGGGCGGCTATCTTGCCATCAATGCCTGGCGGCGTTCCCGGGCCCAGGCAAGACGGCGCCGCCGCCGTGCCGGACGCAGAAGGAGCAACTAAATGCTGGGTTGGGAAGAACTGAAAGCGGTCTGCGGTAACTGTACCCGCTGCGGACTATGCGAGACACGGCACAATGTGGTATTCGGCATCGGAAATGAGCAGGCGGACGTTATGTTTGTGGGCGAAGGCCCCGGTGAGCAGGAGGACCTGAAAGGGGAACCCTTCGTTGGTCCTGCAGGAAAGCTGCTGGACGATATGCTGTCCATCGTGGATCTTTACCGCCAGGAAAACTGCTACATCGCCAACATCGTCAAATGCCGCCCGCCCCGGAACCGGGATCCCCTGGAAACGGAGCAGGATGCCTGCATCGACTATCTGCGCAACCAGGTGGCACTGGTAAAGCCGAAAATCATCGTCTGCCTTGGTCGGATCGCCGCCAAGCGGCTGATCGACCCGGATTACCGGATCACCCGCCAGCATGGCCAGTGGGTGCAGAAAAACGGCATCTGGATGACGGCCATCTACCATCCTTCGGCTCTACTGCGGGATGTGGGAAAGCGGCCGGAGACCTTTGACGATCTCATTTCCCTGCGGGAGAAGATCCAAGAGGTCGGCGCCAAAATATAGAAAACAGGCTGCCTGTTTTGGCAGCCTGTTTTCTATAACATAAGCAAAATCCCCGAACGCCATGCGTCCGGGGATTTTGGAGCTAGTGACCTGACTCGAACAGGCGACCTTCTCATTACGAGTGAGATGCACTACCGACTGTGCTACACTAGCATTTCTTAAGCCCTGATATTATACCGGGAAAGCTGGAAAAAGTCAATATATTTTTCTGCCTTGAAGAATCTCCGTTGCTTTCTGCTGCCGGCAGTGCTATAATCCAACGAGAAACAAAAGAGGTGGTTTGATTGAAAAAACTTTTGAAATACATGAAAGGCTACGGAAAACAATGTGTTCTGGGTCCGTTGTTCAAGCTGCTGGAGGCGACCTTTGAGCTGCTTATCCCTCTGGTAGTCGCCAGTATTGTAGACAAGGGCATTGGCGCCGGAGACACCAGCTACATTGTGAAGATGTGCGGTGTTATGATCGCCCTGGGTATTGTGGGCCTTGCCATGGCGGTTTGCGCCCAGTATTTTTCTGCGGTTGCTGCGGTGGGCTTTTCTGCACGGCTGCGCCATGCGGTGCTGGAGCATATTCTGGGCTTGAGCTACAGCCAGATCGATACCCTGGGTACGTCTACCATGATCACCCGGATGACTTCCGATATCAACCAGGTGCAAAACGGCGTGAACTTGACCCTGCGGCTGCTGCTGCGGTCCCCCTTTGTGGTCTTCGGCGCTATGATCATGGCCTTTACCATTGATGCTGGTGCGGCGCTGGTCTTTGCCGGGGTGATCCCTGTGCTGTGCGTCATCGTATTTGGCATCATGCTCATTACCATGCCCATGTACAAGCGGGTCCAGGCATCCCTGGATGGGGTGACCTCCGTCACACGGCAGAATCTTGCTGGTGTCCGGGTGCTGCGGGCCTTCTGCAAGGAAGAAGCGGAAATGGACGACTTCGGTGAAAAGACCCAGGAACTGACCCTCCGCCAGGTTTCCGCGGGCCGGATCTCCGCTCTGATGAACCCTGTGACCTATGTGGTCATCAATCTGGCAGTAGTTCTGCTGGTGCAGGTGGGGGCGCTGAAGGTCGAAAACGGTATTCTGACCCAGGGTCTGGTAATTGCCCTGTACAACTATATGTCTCAGATCCTGGTGGAGCTGATCAAGATGGCAAATCTGATCATCACCGTTACCAAGGCAGTGGCCTGCGCCAACCGTGTGGCAGGCGTGCTGGAGCTGGAGCCTCAGCAGGAAAACGGAGCGGTAAGTGCCAAGGAACTGAAGGGGGCGGTGGAATTTCGGGATGTGACTGCCCACTATGCAGGGGCAGGCCAGCCTTCTCTGGAGCATATCACATTCAAGGCGGAGCCTGGACAGACCATCGGTATCATCGGCGGCACTGGCTCCGGCAAGTCCACTCTGGTCAATCTGATCCCCCGGTTGTATGATGCTGCAGGCGGCACGGTGTTGCTGGACGGCAGGGAAGTGGGGGAGTATGACCTGGATTCCCTGCGGCAGGCCATCGGCGTGGTTCCCCAAAAGGCAGTGCTGTTCAAGGGTACCATCCGGCAGAACCTGCTCTGGGGCAAGGGCGATGCTTCCGACGAGGCCCTTTGGGATGCCCTGAATACCGCCCAGGCCAGGGAAGTGGTGAAAGATAAGGAAGGAGAGCTGGACGCAGCAGTGGAACAGGGCGGCGTCAACTTCTCCGGCGGTCAGCGTCAGCGTCTGACCATTGCCCGGGCGCTGGTGCGCAAGCCCCGGATCCTGATCCTGGACGACAGCGCCTCCGCGCTGGACTATGCTACCGATGCCAATCTGCGGATGGCCATCCGCAAAATGGAAAATCCTCCTACTACCTTTATCGTTTCCCAGCGGGCAGCCTCTGTTCGGTACGCCGATGAAATTTTGGTACTGGACGACGGCGAACTGGTGGGCAAGGGCAGCCACGATGAACTCCTGGATAACTGCCCTGTTTACCAGGAAATTTACTATTCCCAGTTCCCCAAGGAGGTGACCCGCCATGGCGAATAATCAGCTTGACGTAATGAAGAA
Organism: Oscillospiraceae bacterium; assembly: GCA_036308745.1. GTDB lineage: Bacteria > Bacillota > Clostridia > Oscillospirales > Oscillospiraceae > Faecousia. The sequence continues at coordinate 5,194 of JAXJVC010000436.1, forward strand.
AGTCCTGCGCCGTATCCGGCGGTACTGGGTGGGCCTCATCGCCTCGCTGCTTCTTGCTACGGTGTATGTGGTAATGACCTTGTACATCCCCATTCTGGTGGGTGACGCTATCGACTGCATCGTGGATGCGGGACAGGTCGACTTTGCCCTTATGGGTGTCCATTTGCGAAATGTAGCCCTTTGCGCCGTTGTGGCAGCGGTATCCCAGTGGGTTATGAGCGCGCTGAATAACCGCATGACCTACCATGTCACCCGGGACATCCGTGACGAGGCCTTCCGCCACATTCAGGTGCTGCCTCTGAGCTACCTGGATAAGCATCCCCAGGGCGAGGTGGTCAGCCGTGTCATTTCCGATGTGGATACCTTTGCAGACGGCCTGCTGATGGGCTTTACTCAGCTGTTTACCGGCGTAATGACCATTCTGGGTACGCTGTTTTTCATGCTTCGAATCCACTGGGGAATCGCGCTGGTGGTGATTTTCGTTACCCCTCTGTCCCTGGTGGTGGCCAATTTCATTGCTACCCGTACTTACTCCATGTTCAAGCTTCAGACCGTCACCCGAGGGGAGCAGACGGGTCTGATCGATGAGACCATCGGCAATATCAAGGTGGTCCAGGCCTTTGGTCACCAGGGAGAAAGTCTGGAACAATTCGATGAAATCAATGAGCGGCTGCGTAAGTGCTCCCTCCGGGCCATTTTCTTCTCCTCCCTGACCAATCCCTGCACCCGGTTTGTAAACTCCGTGGTATATGCCGGTGTGGGCCTGACCGGCGCGCTGATCGCCATTTCCGGCGGCATTTCCGTGGGCAATCTGACTTGCTTCCTGAACTATGCCAACCAGTACACCAAGCCCTTCAACGAGATCTCCGGCGTGGTGACAGAGCTGCAGAACGCCCTGGCC
>JAXJVC010000437.1:0-1999 GCA_036308745.1 Oscillospiraceae bacterium
ATCCTCCAGTCTTGTGGCCCTGGTCCGGGGCATCGTGGGCTGTCTGTTTCTGGCAGCCGTTGTGGTGCTGCGCCGTGAGAAGTTTGACCGGGCTGCCATCCGGCAGAATTTCTGGCTTCTGCTGATCTCCGGTGCTGCCATCGGCTTTAACTGGATTTTCCTGTTCGAAGCTTACAATTACACTTCCGTGGCAACCGCTACATTGTGCTACTATCTGGCTCCCATTCTGGTGATCCTGGCATCCCCCTTGGTATTGAAGGAAGCTCTGACCCTGAAAAAGGGGCTCTGCGCCCTGACCGCACTGGTGGGAATGGTATTGGTATCCGGAATTCTGGAGACCGGATTTACTGGGCTGGCAGAACTGAAAGGTATCCTTTTAGGTCTTGGAGCAGCCCTGCTTTATGCCAGTGTGATCCTGATGAACAAAAAAATGAGACCCATTCCTGCCTACGATAAAACCATCTTTCAGCTTGCGGCGGCTTCCCTTTCCCTCCTGCCCTATGTACTGGCAACGGAAAACTGGGCTCAGATCACGGTTACCCCTCTTTCCCTGGTTTTGCTTCTTGTGGCAGGTGTTGTCCATACCGGCCTGGCCTACTGGATGTACTTCGGCTCCATGGATGGGCTGAAAGCCCATACCGTGGCACTGTTCAGCTACATCGACCCCATCCTCGCCATCATTCTCTCCATGGTGGTTCTGCAGGAACCCATGGGAATCCCCGCGGCAATCGGCGCGGTTCTGATTCTGGGCGCCGCCTATATCAGCGAAAAATAGTAGAAATGGCCCTCCGGAAATCCGGAGGGCCGTATTCTATCATCCGTCAGCGGACCCGGCCGCCAAAGAGAATGCCGTGAACTTTTGGGGTATATTTCAGAAGGAAGGCGTTCAGCAAAGCAATGATGGCAATGGTAAGAATCGGGGACAGGAAATAATCCAGCAAAATCCAGTTGGATTCCGGAGATAATGCAAAGGAGAATACCTTGTTGAAAAACTCCAGGATCAGATTATGCATGGCATAGATGGGGAAACTGCACTGCAGGAACCGGGGAACCTTCACCGTGGTGAGCAGATTGGAGAAATCAAACACAGCCACCGCCAGCAGGATCCGGTCCAGGATATACACGATGTTTCTCTCGTCCAATCCAGTGTAGATCATCACCTGGGCAACGAGAAAGGCCCCGATGCCAAAAATGCTCACCTTTTCCCGGCTGATCAGCCACTGCTGATGGTGCAGGGCGAAATACGCGCCGAAACCATAGTAGATCACTGCCCGAACTTCGATAAACCAGATTTCTCTGATATCCAGTCCGTACAGCGTCAGCAGCACGCCAAAGAGGCACACTGCCACCACGCGGTTTTTCAGCAGACCATAAAGCACGGGGCACAGATAGGTCAGCAGAATCAGCTGGAAAACGAACCAGAAAATCAGATTATACTGGTAGAAAATCAGTCCGTTAAAAATGTTTTCCAGATTCAGAGCAAAGGGCTCCATGCTGATAAAGGAAAAGCGGCTGATCACAAAGAAAATCAGCATTGAGATCCCATTCCAAAGCAGGTACGGAATCACCAGACTGTGGAACCGGCTCTTCCATTTCCGCAACAGCTGAGACAGATCAAAGTTCCGGTAAAACAGGAAGCCGGACATGGCAAAAAAGGTCGGCACCGCCGCCTGTGCAATATTTCGCGAGATAAAATACTCCAGATGATATGCGAAGGTATCCTGAGGCCCGTCGTTAAAGGAAAAAGAGTGCAGAAAAACCACCAGCACTGCACAGAAAATAGAGATCAGGTTGATTTTGTTCCGAAAGGCTTCCTCCCGGGAAATTGGCTGCAGCATACTATCTTTCTCCCCTTTTGCATATAAGAAAAGCACCTGTCCAAGCGGACAGGTGCTTTTTATGGCGGAGCAGGAGGGATTTGAACCCTCGGTACCCTTTTGGGGTACACACGATTTCCAGTCGTGCCCGTTATGACCACTTCGATACTGCTCCATGTGGG
>JAXJVC010000438.1:0-2225 GCA_036308745.1 Oscillospiraceae bacterium
GAGCCAGGCCGATCACGACTTCGTCAGCAGCAACGCCCTTAGCAGCATTGCCGCCCTCAGTCAGGGACAGCTTGCTGGTAGCAGCAACGGGAGAAACGGGAGCAGCGGGAGCGGCTTCCACGTTCATCTCTTTCATAACTTCTTCGATAACACTGCGAAGAACATTAACATCAAACGTCATGTGTTGTCACCCCTCCTAGAATTAGATGTCTTCGGGACGAATTGCGTTGGGGATATTCTTAATCTGGTTCCATCTCTCCTCGGACAGCTGGTAACCGGTCATGGGACCATGATAGGTGTTGGGAGCGTTAACAGCGGAGAAGACATTGAAGTTCTCGTCGAAGATGGATGCGGTGTGCAGGAAGTCACCAGCGACCTTCTGACGCAGCATGCCATAGACGTTCTGTGCAACGTCGGCGAAACCAGCGCGGTCCAGAGCCTTAACGAAGTCAACACCGGTGACCTTACGAGCCATCATGTCTTCGATAGCCTTCAGGTCCTCGTTGACGTTACGGTCGGGCATATCCTGAGAGCCGTGTGCGTAGGTAGCAGCCTCGACTTCAGCGTCGGTGATTTCGGGCAGACCCAGTTCACGGAACATACCCTGCAGAGCGCGGGCAGCCTTATTACGGGCAGCAACGACAGCTTCTTCGCTGACAGGCTGCAGACCGCCGTCGATCTTCATGTCGCGCTGGATGATGTTCCAGTCGTCATAGTCGTCAGCATCCCAGTTGGAACCAGCGAACATATTGTCGTAGTTGGGAGTTGCGGAGTAGCCGGAGCAGATGTAGTCAGTGCCGGAGAACAGCTGAGGCACGGAACGAGCAACACGGCGCAGGTCGGAGTGGGTGAAGGTCTGGTCGTTGGAGGTGGTGGACTCCAGGTCCAGCAGCATAGCGATCAGGTTCTCAGCAGCGATGGCGCGGATACCACCGGGAACACCAGCGGGAACACCAACACAGGAGACGGAACCGTTCTGGGTACCCTGAACGCCGGCGCCCTTGGTAACTGCCAGGCAGCGAGCTTCCAGGTACAGCATGGACTTGCCTTCAGCATAGCCCATCTGGACTTCGGAACCGGTACCGGAAGTGAAACGCATCTTCAGGCCGCGGGATGCATAGCAGGATGCCAGGAATGCCTTGGAGTAGGGGGTATCGTCGCCGTCCATGAAGACGGGCTCAGTGCCGTAAACGGAAATAGTCTCAGCGTAGGTAGTGAAGCCGCGCATGCCCAGCAGCAGCTCAGTTGCTTCTTCCAGTGCACACTGGGTCATGATACCAGCGCGGCCAGCCTGGGAGCCGACGAACAGAGCCATTGCATTGAAGGGAGCGTAACGGGCGATACCAACGGTGGTTTCCATTTCAGCGAAGCCACGGATAGCAGCTTCAGCAGCGTCAGCAGCGATCTGGATGGGGTTATCCTTAACGTTGGTGACGTGGCACTGGTTGGCGGGCATCAGACGAGCACGCATCTTGGTCATGCCCATCATGATTTCAACGATGGTCAGCTTGCCGACGACTTCGGTCAGCTTAGCGGGGGTCAGGCACAGGGTGATAGCCAGGACCTCGTCACGAGAGACGTTGATGTCAACGACCTTACGGGCGATTTCCAGAGAATCCATAGCCATGGCCTTCTCGGCGCCTTCCAGACGGATAGCGTGGTCAGCGATAAAGGTGTCCAGCATGTCGAACTGGTCACGGGTCTTGCCGTCCATTTCAACGATGCGGCCATTCTGAATCTTAATGCTGGGGGTAGGATCGAAGGGGCTGTTCATAGCGACCAGACCGACTTCTGCCCACTCCTGCACGTAGCCGTCCTGATTGACCGGACGAGCGGCCAGGACTTCAAAACGTTTAGACTTCATGCTACTAGTCTCCTTCCCGAATTATAAATTAGATGATGTAGGGAGTAGTGGAGGACTTCAGTTCCTCGTTGGGCTCCAGGGTCTTCAGCAGCTGCAGACCGACGTCACGGGCAGCGATGATAGCCTGCTTGACAGCGCCGGAGTCGCCGTAGAAGAAGGTGTTAACTTCGTTGGAGAAAGAAGTGCCGCCGTTGCCGGGAGTTGCGACGGACAGAACGTCGATGGTAGCAGCCTTAACAGCAGTATCAGCCAGAACGATGCCGATACCAGCGGGAGCGCCGACGGTCAGGCCGAATGCCTTGCCGATGGGAGCGCCCCATGCCTTGTTAACAGCATAGGAAGCACGAGCGGTGTACTGGAA
>JAXJVC010000439.1:0-1821 GCA_036308745.1 Oscillospiraceae bacterium
CAGTAGGCAACTCCAGGTCGGCAGACTGGTTCCACTTGGTGCCTTCATTCCAGTTGTTTTTCGTAGTGTCGGGATTCAATCTGACAAAGATTAAACCAGTGCAATCCGAAGGAACCGTTCCCTCGTAATACCCGTCTTCATCTGCATCAGACATATCAACCCATGCATCACCGGAACCAGTCCAGTAGTAGATTGCAAAACGGGCGTTTGCTTCCAGCCAGTTAGAACTGGGCTTCAGATAAACAGTCGTCCCGTCTGCCGCGTGGGCATGAGGTACAGGTGCAAAACTCAGCAGCATGACCAGGGCCATTGCCAAACTCAGCACCCGCTTGAAAAGATCGCCGCAATGCAGCTTCTTCTCCATTCGTATCCATCCTTTCTTTTTGCCGCTAGTGCGGCATTTTTCAAGTTATATTATATCTGAAACGTTTTCACCGAGCAATTGTGACATTGTCTAAATTTCCCATGTTCTATTTGAACATTTTGCCAATTCGCATCTTTCATTCTGCCATTCACGCTCTTTTTTGGCCGCCATACCTTATTAATAATAAAAAGCGCCCGTTTTTTACCTTTCTTGACAACTTGAATTCACACCGCTATAATGATAAAAAACACTGACGGCACCCCCTGCCGTCCCGGAGGGCCTATGAAAGAAAAGAACCGTTTCAGCGGTCTGCTGAAGCACCTGATGACTGTTGCCAAGCTGAAAAACTATACCCTGGCAAAGGAACTGCAGTACGACGAATCCTACATCAGCAAGTGGGTCAACGGCAACCTGCTGCCTACCGAGAAGACCAGCACCAAGACCCTCCGGGAGATCAGCCGCTGCGTCGTTGCCGCCCTGGACGATGAAAGCCGGGACGCCCTCTATTCCGAGTACCAGGTGGACCACGACATGGATCTGGAAGCCGCCATCTATGACAATCTGGAAGCTGAATTCAACTACGTCATGGACCTGAAGGAGACCACCGGCTCCGAGATCGCCCTGAAGACCGCCTACTACCCCGAACTGACCCTGGCCCAGTTCATGCAGAAAATGCGCCACCCCGTCCTGCGTCAGGTCAAATCCCTGGACGTAGTCACCGCCGTGGATATCCTGTCCCTGGACCGGAACTACCAGATGGCCATGGCCGAGCTGGAAAACAGCCAGAATGTGAATGTGACTCAGCGCAGCTATCCCGGCGTCCACTTCTCCATGCTCATCAACCTGGACAACACCAACCCCGCAAAGAATACCTATAATATACAGTTCCTGCTGAACCTGCTGACAAACCTGTCCAACGTGGACCTGCAGCTCTACTCCTGCCCCCAGACCGTGGGAAAGATCATTTTCACGGTCAAGGATGCTTATTCCATCTCCGGCATGGTCATGGACAAGAATCATTGTATGTGTGTCAGCACCAGCGAGGAACCCAAAAACTGCAACGCAATTTATGACCGCCTAAAGAGTTTGTGCAGCCAGGAAACCCTGGCAGTCCGCCGTACGGTCATGCCCGATATGCTCCGGGGAAATGAGTATGTCCAGTATCTGTTCGCTCGGAACCAGCGGTGGCTCATGGGCCATGTGACGGAGCATTTCCTGCCCGACGACCTGTACGAGACCCTGGCTGACGAATACTGCGCCACCCACAAGGGCGTGGACCGGGACAGCCTGACCCGGATCCATATGCTGAACAAAAGCATCCTGGAAAGCATGGACATCCAGCTCCTTGCCTACGAGAACACCATGTCCGATTTTGCCGTCACCGGCATATTGGATTTTTATAACTCCAAGGTCCAGCTCACCCCCGAGCAGCGTCTGCGGTGCATGGAATACACCGC
>JAXJVC010000440.1:0-4601 GCA_036308745.1 Oscillospiraceae bacterium
ATCGCCATTGCCGGTGTCATTGCCATGGAGCCGAAATGCATTGTGCTGGACGAGCCCACCGCCATGCTGGATCCCAGAGGCCGCCGGGAGGTCATTGAGACCATCGGACGGCTGAACCGGGAGAAGGGGATCACCGTCGTGCTGATCACCCACCATATGGACGAAGCTGCCAAGGCCCAGCGGGTGGTGGTCCTTCACAAGGGCAAGGTCGCCGCTGACGGAAGCCCTAAGCAGGTGTTCTCCCAGGTGGAGCTGCTCCATGATATCGGCCTTGCTGCCCCGGAAAGCGTAGAGCTTTGCTGGGAACTGAACAAGCAGGGCTTTGACCTGCCCCTGGACAAACTGGATCCCGAAGAATGCGCGCAGGCACTTTATGATATGGTGAAGGCCTGACCCGCAAGGAGGAATTTCATTGGAACCTATTCTTGAGATAAAGAATCTGAATTATGTATACAGTATCGGCACGCCCTTTGAGCATAAGGCACTGGACAATGTGTCCTTTTCTGTGAACAGGGGAGAATTTATTGGCATCATCGGCCATACCGGCTCCGGTAAGTCTACCCTGATGCAGCAGCTCAATGGTTTGCTGAAGCCTACCTCCGGCAGTGTCTTGCTGGACGGCAAGGACATCTGGTCCGACAAGAAGCTGACCCGGCAGGCCCGGTTCCGGGTGGGTCTGGTGTTCCAGTACCCGGAGTATCAGCTTTTCGAGGAGACCGTCTACAAGGATATCGCCTTCGGCCCTAAGAATATGGGACTGAAAGAAGAGGAAATCGACCGCCGGGTCCGGGAAGCTGCTGGCTTCGTTGGAATGACGGAGGAACAGCTTCAGGTATCTCCCTTTGACCTCTCCGGTGGACAGAAGCGCCGGGTGGCTATCGCCGGCGTCATCGCCATGGAGCCGGAGGTGCTGATCCTGGACGAGCCTACCGCAGGTCTGGACCCTGTGGGCCGGGCGGATATTCTGGAAAATATTGAAAGCTACCGCAAGGCGAAAAATGCCACCATCATGATGGTTTCCCACTCCATGGAGGACGTGGCCCGGCTGACGGACCGTCTTCTGGTAATGAACGGCTCCAAGCTTGCCATGGATGGTACCCCCGCGGAGGTGTTTACCCATGCGGAGGAGCTGGTGGAGATGGGCCTGAACATCCCCCAGGTGACCCAGGTGTTCCTGGGACTGAAAAAGCTGGGTCTGGATGTGGCCAGCGTTTATACCATCGACCAGGCCGTGGCAGAATTGAAGCGGATCAAAGGAGGTAGGGGCGTATGCTGAAAGACATAACCCTGGGCCAGTATTTCCCGGGCAATTCTCCCATCCACCGCCTGGATCCCCGTACCAAGCTGATTATGCTGGTGGTCTATATCGTGGCGCTGTTTCTGGCAAAAAGCTGGATTTCCTATGCCCTTATGCTTGCCTTCCTGGCTGTGGTCATCAAGGTTTCCACAATTCCCCTGAAATCCATTCTCAAGGGCATGAAGCCCCTGGTGATGATTCTGGTGTTTACCGGCATTCTGAATCTGTTCTTTACCCAGGAAGGCCCTGTCCTGGTGGATTTCTGGATCATTACCATCACTCTGGGCGGTCTGACCCGGGCGGTGTTTATGATGCTGCGGATCCTGATGCTGATCACCGGCACCTTCCTGCTGACCTATACCACCTCGCCCATTTCCCTGACTGACGGCCTGGAGAGCCTGATGGGTCCTCTGAAGAAAATCAAGGTGCCTGTCCACGAGCTTTCCATGATGATGTGCATCGCCCTTCGGTTCATTCCCACCCTGATCGAGGAAACGGACAAGATTATGTGCGCCCAGAAGGCGAGAGGTGCCGACTTTGAGACCGGCTCCATCATCGACCGTGCAAAGGCCCTGATCCCCATTCTGGTGCCGCTGTTCATTGGCGCCTTCCGCCGGGCGGACGAGCTGGCTACCGCTATGGAATGCCGCTGCTATCAGGGCGGCGAGGGCCGGACAAAAATGAAGCTCCTGCGTTACCACCGCAATGACCTTACCGCCTTCGGTATTGGCATTGCCATGATCGTTGTGGTGAGCCTGCTGGGCAGCTTCGGTTTGTGAGGAAACCTATGCGCAATATTGCTTTGTTTTTAACATATCTTGGTACAGACTATCACGGTTGGCAGGTTCAGAAAAACCTGCCAACTGTTGCTGAGACCGTGGAGAAAGCGGCTGCCATGATCGTGGGGCATCCGGTTCATGTCACCGGCTGCGGACGTACCGACGCGGGTGTCCATGCCCGGTGCTATGTGGCGAATTTTCGTACCACCTCCACCATTCCCGTGGACCGGCTGCCCTATGCCCTGAATACCCATCTGCCCTGCGATATCGTGGTGACCAAGGCATTTGAGGTCCATGAGAACTTCAACGCCATCGGTTCCTGCGTCCGTAAGGAATATACTTACCAGATCTACAATTCCCGACTGAAAGACCCCTTCTATGTCAACCGTGCCTGGTTCTATCCCAAGCACCTGGATGAGAACATCATGCAGGCAGCAGCATCCCAATTTGTGGGTACCCATGATTTTGCCGCTGTGCGAAGCGTGGGCACCGACGTAAAATCCACCGTCCGTACCGTATACTATTATAACGTGGAGCGGCAGGGGAACGTGATATTGCTGAAGGTCTGCGCCAACGGCTTCCTGTACAACATGGCCCGAGCCATGGCAGGCACTGTGGTCTATGCCGCCGAGGGAAAAATCCGTCCGGAGGAGATCGGTGCCATCCTGGAATCCGGAAACCGTACTGCAGCCGGCCCTACGGTGCCTCCCGGAGGTCTGTATATGACCCACCTGTGGTATGACGACGGCATCGAAAAGTTTGAGTGCGGCAGCGACTGGACGGTATAAGCAACGTTCATAATTTGTTTTCCCATTTTGTGATGCGGTGTGGTATACTGCATCGAAAGGAATGGATCCTTGTGAAAAGGAGTGAGTAACTATGCAGCCTAAAATGTGCAGCAAATGCAGAAAGAATATCGCCGTGGTGTTCATCACCAAGATGGAAAACGGCGTGACCTTGAATGAAGGCTACTGCCTGAAGTGCGCCCGGAGTCTGGGCATTCCCCAAATCGACCAGGCCGTAAAGCAGATGGGCATCAGCGAAGAAGACCTGGACCTGCTCAGCGATGAGATGAGCAGCATGTTCGGCCAGCGGGACAGTGATGACGACGGTGACGAGGATGAGATCGACAGTCAGACCGCTACATTCCCTCTGCTGAACCAGCTTTTCGGCGGCAGCGCGAATCTGCCCACTCAGCCTCCCCGCCCCTCCAAAAAGGAGGAACCCGCGGAAGAAGAGGGCAGCAAAAAGAAGAAAAACAAGAAGCACAAATTCCTGGACAGCTACTGCATGGACCTGACGGGCCGTGCAAGGGCAGGAAAGCTTGATAAGGTCATCGGACGGGATGTGGAGACCGAACGGGTCATTCAGATCCTGAACCGTCGCCAGAAGAACAATCCCTGTCTCATCGGCGAGCCGGGTGTTGGCAAGACCGCTATTGCTGAGGGCCTTGCCCAGCGGATCGCTGCTGGAGAGGTGCCTTATAAGCTGCGGGATAAGGAAGTGTTCCTGCTGGACCTGACGGCCCTGGTGGCCGGTACCCAGTTCCGTGGCCAGTTTGAAAGCCGCATGAAGAGCCTGATCGGGGAGATCAAGGAGTGCGGCAACATCATCCTGGTCATCGACGAGGTCCACAACCTGGTGGGCGCGGGTGATGCGGAGGGCAGCATGAATGCTGCCAATATCCTGAAGCCTGCCCTGTCCCGGGGTGAGATCCAGGTCATCGGTGCCACCACCTTCAGCGAGTACCGCAAGTACATCGAAAAGGATGCCGCCCTGGAGCGCCGCTTCCAGCCTGTATCCGTTGCTGAGCCTACCATCCAGGAAGCCAGCCAGATCATGCAGGGCATTGCCAAGGCTTATGCTGAGTTCCACGGTGTCCAGATCTCTCCCGAGATCGCCCACCAGTGCGTGGTCCTGTCTGAGCGGTATATCACGGATCGTTTTCTGCCGGATAAGGCCATCGACCTGCTGGACGAAGCCTGCTCCGATGTGAACCTCCAGTGCAAGGAAATTTCCCAGCTGGCAGAGCTGAAAAAAGAGCGGGACGATTATGAGCTGGAGCTTCGGATGCTCAATGAGGACACCGAGAACCAGAACTATGAGCGTCTGGCGATCCTGCGCAGCAAGCTGATGCAGCTTTCTGCCAAGATCGAGGAACTGGAAAAACTACCTGCCCCTGCGGTGACCATGGAAAATCTGGCCCGGATCATTGAACTGTGGACCAAGATCCCCGCTTCCAAGATCAAGGCACAGGAATACCAGCAGATCAAGGGCCTGTCTGACCGGCTGAAGCAGCATATCGTTGGACAGGATGAAGCGGTGGATGCCGTTGCCAAGGCCATCCGTCGGAACCGGGTGGGCATCAGCCCCAAGAAACGGCCTGTTTCCTTTATCTTCGTCGGTCCCACCGGCGTGGGCAAGACGGAGCTGGTGAAACAGCTGGCAAACGATATGTTTGACAGCGTGGATGCCCTGATCCGGCTGGATATGTCCGAGTATATGGAAAAGCATACTGTTTCCAA
>JAXJVC010000441.1:0-16295 GCA_036308745.1 Oscillospiraceae bacterium
TCGCCGTGGTATCCATCATTCTGATCAATGTGGTGGCCTTCGCCATCGCCTACGCTCTGACCCAGAAGATGCGGGGCTCCAACCTGTTCCGCACCGTGTTCTTCATGCCCAACCTGATCGGCGGCGTGGTCCTGGGCTACATCTGGAGCATGATCTTCGACGGCATTCTGAAAAACTACGGAACCTACCTGACCGCCAACGGCACCTATGGCTTCTGGGGTCTGGTCATTCTGGTGGCCTGGCAGCAGATCGGCTACATGATGATCATCTACATCGCAGGCCTGCAGGCTGTGCCTGAGGATATGCTGGAAGCTGCCCGCATCGACGGTGCCAGCGGCAGCCAGACCCTGTTCCAGGTCATCATCCCCAACGTGATGCCCTCCATCACCACCTGCACCTTCCTGACCCTGACCAACTCCTTCAAGCTGTTCGACCAGAATATGGCTCTGACCGGCGGTCTGCCCAGCGTCATCCAGAACGGCGCCAAGGTCAACATCACCGAGCTGTTGGCTCTGAACATCTACTCTACTTACAACATTGGCAAACGCTATCACGGTGTTGCCCAGGCAAAAGCCGTGGTGTTCTTCATCCTGGTGGCTGTGCTGGCCATTGCCCAGCAGTCCGCAACCCGCAGTAAGGAGGTACAGCAGTAATGAAGAAGAAATCCAGTCAGTATTCTCTGGGCAGCAAGATCCTCACCGCTTTCTTTGTGGTGCTCTGCCTGATCTGGGTCATGCCCATCTTTGAGGTCGTCATCAACTCCTTCAAGCAAAATACCTTCGTCAGTCTGGAACCCTTTGCTCTGCCCAACGAAGAGAGCTTTGCCGGCTTTGCCAACTACATCAAGGGTATGACCTTCGGTAACTACCCCTTCCTGAAGTCTGTGGGCTACAGCCTGTTCATCACCGTTACCTCTGTGCTTCTGATCCTGCTGTTCTGCTCCATGTCCGCATGGTACATCACCCGGGTCAGCAGTCCTGTCGCCAAGATCTTCTACTATCTGTGCCTGTTCTCCATGATCGTCCCCTTCCAGATGGTCATGTTCACCCTGACCTTCACTGCAGATAAGCTGGATCTGAATACCCCCTACACCATCCCCGTGGTCTACCTCGGCTTCGGTGCAGGCCTGGCTATCTTCATGTTCGTAGGCTTTATCAAGGGCCTGCCCCTGGAGATTGAAGAGGCTGCTGCTATTGACGGCTGCGGCCCCCTGCGTACCTTCTTCTGCGTGGTTCTCCCCATGCTGAAGCCCACCATGATCTCTGTTGGTATCCTGGAGCTGATGTGGGTCTGGAATGACTACCTCCTGCCTTACCTGGTTCTGGACCGCACCAAGTACATGACCATCCCCATCCACGTTCAGTACCTGAAGGGCAGCTACGGTGCTGTCGACCTGGGTGCCACCATGGCAGTCATCATGCTGAGTATTATCCCCATCATCATCGTGTATCTGTTCTGCCAGAAGCACATCATCAAGGGTGTTGCCGCTGGCGCCGTAAAGGGCTGATTCGCGTCTATCTCCATAGGGCATGCCTTCCGTGCGTGCCCTATGCTCTTTGTGAAAGGAATGTCTATCATGACCATTAAAGATCTGGCAGCAAAGACCGGCTATGCTGTTGCCACCGTTTCCCGTGTGCTGAACAACCATCCCAATGTCAGCGACAAGGCGCGGAAGGTCATTATGCAGGCTGTGGACGAAAGCGGTTTCCAGCTCAACGAAAACGCCAAGCAGCTTAAACAGCAGCACTCCACGTCTATCCTGGTTATGGTCAAGGGCACCTCCAACGAGATGTTCAGTGAGTTGGTGGAATCCATTCAAAGTATGATCGCCGCTACCCAGTATCCCCTATACGTGGACTACCTGGACGAAGATGCCAACGAAGTACTGCGGGCAGTCCAGCTGTGCCGGGAGAAAAAGCCTCTTGGCATCCTGTTCCTGGGCGGCAACAGCCATTTCTTTCTGGAGGATTTTGGCAAGATCGACATTCCCTGTGTGCTGGTAACCAACGATGCATCCCAGCTTCCCTTCCCCAACCTTTCCAGCGTCGCCACCGATGACCGGGCGGCTACACGCTGCGCCATTGACTATCTGGTGGGGCTGGGTCACAAGCGGTTTGCCGTTGTGGGTGGTGACCGGTACATATCTGATACCGGCCGGCTGCGCTACCAGGGCTGTATGGATTCCTTCCAGGCCAACGGTGTTGATTTTGACGAAACCCTGGACTATCAGGGTGTCCGCTTCTCCTATCAGGATGGCTATGATGCCACCACCCGTCTTCTGTGCCAGGGCCGGGAATTTACCGCCCTCTTTGCTGCCGCAGACGTAATGGCTATCGGTGCCATTCGCGCCCTGCGGGACAAGGGTCTGCGGGTCCCCGAGGATGTTTCTGTGATGGGCTTTGACGGTCTGGTCCTGGGCTCCTACCTGGTACCCCAGCTGACCACCATCGGCCAGTCAGTCCATATGATGGCCAAGCGCAGCGTGGAGATCCTCATCGGCTGCATCGAGCGGGGCGCAGCTGCCCGGCATGAGGTCGTCCCCTTCACCCTACACCAGCGGGAAAGTACCCGTAAAATTGGATAACGAAAGTGGCTGTTTCTTTTACGAAACAGCCACTTTTTCCTTATCCCGGATGCCGATGAGCACGGCACCGAAGTATTTCTTTTCCTTCAGGAATTTCTCCAGGCTTTCCCCGTAGGCATCCGGCCCCTGGGAATTACGGTAGGTATTGTAGCCGACAATGCCCTTTTCCTTCCGGTGCAGGGCCACAAAATGGGCGCCCAGCTTGTATTTTTTTCGCCAGTGGTAAAACAGGATGCACACATCAGACCGTTCCACCACAGCATCGAATCGCCTGCGGTCTGCACAAACCTCCACCGGGAAACCCCATTTCCGGAAGCACACCACAGGCCCCCAGAAGGAGGTTCCGGCGTTGCCATGGATCAGGGGCAGCTGCCCCTCATAGTAGCGGATCAGCTTTTCAATGTCGGTACGGTAGCCCATGAGACACAGGGCATTGTGGGTGGCGATCCAGCCGCAGCCCACCGCCGCGCTGGAACGAAACCCATACCGCCACTGCTCCTTCGGGATCTTGCGCTGGTTATAAATCAGGTCATCCATTTGATTTCTCCACCGGATGCTCCGCAATGTATTCATCCAGAATCCGCGCCGCGGTGATGACCATCCGGGCGCAGGGCCGGGTCTTGTAAAACTCCGCGGTCCGGGGCGTGGGGTTGGGATCCGAGGGGGGATTTTTCAGGATCTCCCGGCAGACGATGCTGCCTACCTCCTCCCGGAACTTCCCGGACAGCTCCTGGACAAGCTGATAGTGGGCTTTCTTGCTGACGTCATCGCCGGGGGTCTCGTAGCCGTACAACAGCCCTGCTACCATCAGCATCCCGCTGACAGCCCCGCAGACCTCCCGCATCCGGCCCATTCCGCCGCCAAAGGAGGAAGAAAACCGGGCTGCGAAGTCCTTCTCCAGCCCTGTCACGTCGCAGAACGCCACAACGATAGACTGGGCGCAGTTATAGCCCCCCAGAAACAGCTCTGCCGCATACATACTGTGATCCATAGTCATTCCTCCCGATTATTCCAGTGTGACCATCCGGGGCGTGTGGCCCATGGCAGGGATGATCTTTGTCATCAAGTCCTCTGTCCGAAGCCGCAGAGAGGAGGTGTTAATGCAGGGGTGGCAGCCAATGTACTCCCCTTTCAGCACATCCGTATCGATCAGCAGCTCCACATGGTTCTCCTTATCGTTCATCAGTCCCAGCACACTGACAGAGCCGGGAGTGATATCCAGATACTGCTCCATGTACTCCGGCGCAGCAAAGGACAGCCGGGATGATCCGATCTGTTTAGACAGGGCAGAGGTCTTGAACACCTTATCTCCCGGGATCATCAGCAGGTAAAATGCCGTACACTGCCGGTTGCACAGCAGCAGATTCTTGCAAATGGTAGCATCCAGCACCTCGTCAATGGCGGCGCAGGCTTCCATAGTCATAGCCGCTTCATGATCGATGCGCTGATATTGGATCCCCAGACCATCCAGCAGGTCATAGACCCGCACTTCCTTCGCCAGTCGGCCGGTGATATCCTCCGGCCGCCCCTGAACCAGTTTCATAGCATTTCCTTCTTTCGGTTTTTCCCTCATTATACACCCAATGCCCCAAAAGCGCAAGCAGGGTTGTAATCCTGCGGAAAAATGGTATAATGAATAATCAGGAATTAGGAGTGAGGAGTTAGGAATTTTGCATTCCCCTGCGTCCAATCCTAATTCCTAAATCCTAACTCCTAATTCCTAACTTGAATTTAAAAGGAGGCCGTGCTATGCCCTGCAAGCTATCCGGCAATGCCTTAAAGATCATTGCAGCCATTACCATGTTTATCGACCATATGGGCCTGATGCTGTTCCCAAAAACCCTCATCTTCCGGTATATCGGACGTCTGGCCTTCCCCATTTTTGCCTTTATGATTGCGGAAGGTTGCAGGTATACCCGCAACCGCCTGCGCTACTGGGGCGGTCTGAGCGCCCTGGCACTGCTTTGCCAGATCGTATATTTTCTCTTTGACAGCAGTCTCTACCTAAGCATCCTGGTGACCTTCTCCCTGTCCATTCTGACCATCTATGCCCTGGACCGTCTGAAGGCCGCCCCCAGCCCTCAGAACGCCCTGATCTTCGCTGCCGCAGTTGTGGGTGTCTATTGGCTGAACCAACGTTTTGCCATCGACTACGGCTTCTGGGGGTGCATGGTGCCGGTGTTTGCTGCCGCTCTGCATAATACCAAATACGATACCCTACCCAAACGGGTGGCTGTCTTTGGCTTGGGGCTGGTGCTGCTGTCCCTTTCCCACGGCTATATTCAAAGCTGGTGCCTGCTGGCCCTCCCCCTGCTGCTATGCTACTCCGGCAAGCGGGGAAGGCGGAAGATGAAGTATTTCTTCTATATTTTCTACCCCGCCCATCTGGTTCTGCTGGAGGGTATTGCGCTGCTGATATCTTGAAAAGCCTTTTTCCGGGCAGCAAAAAACCGCCCTCTCAGGCGGCGCATACTGTTGACAATCAGATACCGGTCCATACCGGCGAAATGACCCTTGACTGCTGTATCTTGTGATCGATACATTTTTGTGCAGCCAAGGGTCATTTCTGTTCACTCTTGATATCTAACATCCTTGATTAACCTCTCTTTCTACAGATTAGACGACGCGCTTTGATCCAATATCCATTCCGAATCATTTTTCTTTTCATTTCCCTTAAGCGGGATGCTCTTAAATGTGGAATTGTCTTTGTATCCTTTGGCTTCGTCTTGGTTTGGCTTCTGCCGGTAAGCTTCGGTTCCGGTTGATGCAATTGCTTTGAACATTGGCTTTGGAGACCGCTTTTGCATTACAGATCCTGTCGAATAAAACCTGCCATTAACCATCGCCATCGCTTATGTTCTCAGCTTTTTTATTCTGATACTGTTTTGCCAGGGGATTCCTTTGCTTTTCGTCTTCTGCGTTGCTTATTGACCGCTGCATTTGATCGGGATTTTTCGGTCTATGTTGGATCTAACCTTGATCCCATTTGATCCTGTAATCCTGCTTCGTTTGCTTCGGCGTTAGGCTCATGCGTCATGCATACTTCTTAAAATCAACCGGTGCTTAGGGCTTTAAGCCTTGAAAGGATTGGATTTTCTTGCCTTTCCTTTTGTGACTATAGGATATCACAGGTTTTTGCATTTTGCAATCCGCAACATTGTATAAAGTCACAATTTCCTCTTTGTATAAATCACAGATTTGCGCATACTGCACACATTTTCTGTTGACTTTCTCCATTATAGTCTGGTATGATAAATATGTTGGGCGGCCGAATTTCGGCCGCCCTTTTTTACAGTTCCAGTTTCAGATCGTTCTCCTGAATCCAGCCCCACTTGCGCAGGACCTGGCAGAAAATCCAGCTCAGCACCGCAGGCAGGACGAAGCATATCAGCACCAGTCCCACCCAGTCCATGGCGGTGATGGAAGCCTTGGTTCCGGCGACAATGTCACTGACCCAACCTGTGTACACACCGATCTGGCCCACAAAGCCGCAGGTTCCCATACCGGAGGACACCGGCGCGCCGTTCATCTCCAGCTTAAACAGGCAGGTGGCCAGAGGGCCGGTGATGGCAGAGGCCAGGATAGGCGGAATCCAGATTCTGGGGTTCTTCACAATATTGGGCATCTGCAGCATGCTGGTGCCCACGCCCTGGGCCACAAGGCCGCCCCAGCGGTTCTCCCGGAAGCTCATCACCGCAAAGCCCACCATCTGGGCGCAGCAGCCGGCCACCGCCGCACCGCCGGCCAGTCCCGTCAGGGTCAGGGCCTGACATATGGCTGCGGAGGAAATGGGCAAGGTCAAGGCAACGCCCACCAGAACGGACACCAGAATACCCATAAGGAAGGGCTGCTGAACGGTAGCCCACCGCACCGCAGTGCCGACCGCGGTGGCTGCTGCACCAATGGGTACCGCCACCAGGGCAGCAACACCAATGCCCACCAGCACCGTCACAATGGGGGTCACCAATATATCGATCTTCGTTTCCTTGGACACCAGCTTACCGCACTCAGAAGCCGCGATGGCGATCACATACACCGCCAGGGGACCGCCGGCACCGCCCATGGCATTGGCGGCAAAGCCCACGGGGATCAGGGAGAACAGCACCAGAGGGGGACAATGCAGGGCAAAGCCAATGGCAATCGCAATGCCCGGGCCAACCATCGCAGATGCCAGGCCGCCGATGGTGTAGGCCACAGCGCCCTCGCCCTTGCCAATGGTGACGATGGTCTCCTGGAGAAAGGTGATGCCGAACTGCTGGCCCAGGGTATTCAGAATGGTGCCCACCAACAGCGTACAGAACAGGCCCTGGGCCATTGCCCCCAGAGCATCGATGCCATAGCGCTGCATACTGCACACGATATCCTTCCGCTTCAGAAATTTCTTGAACACGTCCAAACCGATCACTTCCTTTTTCTTGGATTTGACATTATTATATCGCATCCCCCATAGGGGTGCAATTCACCGACCATACAAAAAGACGGACACAGCCGTGTCCGTCTTTTGGCATATTATCCGTTGCGCACCTGCATGAACAGGCCCTCCACAAACCGGGAGATTTCTTCCGGCAGGTAGGAATAGCTGGTGCCGTTGGCCTGGACCTCTGCGCTGGGGTAGACCACAGCACTTTCTGCCAGCTCCGGATCCATAAAGTTCCGGGCTTCGGATACCGGGGAGCCATAGCAGATATAGTCCATGTTGGCACCGGAGATCTCCGGGTCGCACATGAAGTTGATAAACAGCTCCGCGGCCTCCTTCTCCTGGGCGCAGGCGGGGATGCACATAGCATCGATGAACAGGTTGAAGCCCTGGTCCTCGGGCAAGTAGAACTGAAGGTTCTCATTGCTGCCCATCATCACCATGCAGTCACCTGCATAGTAGGGGGCGATCCAGGCTTCTTCGTTCTCCATGCTGGAGTAGACCTGGTCCATGACATACTGCTGGATCAAAGGTTTCTGCTGGGCCAGCTTGTCCGCGCACAGCCGCAGCTCTTCCTTGTCCGTGGTATTCACGTCGTATCCCAGCAGATACTGGGCGATACCAAAGGCGTCCCGGGAGTTATCGAACATCAGGATCTTTCCGGCGTACTTCTCATTCCACAGCAGTTCCCAGCCGGTGACATCCGCTTCATCCACATACTTGGTATTGTACAGGATGCCCACGGTGCCCCAGGTATAGGGGACGGAATACTTGTTCTCCGGATCGTAGGACGTATTCTTGAAAGTATCGTCCACATTGGCGTAGTTGGGAATGTTGCCGAAGTCCAGTTCCAGAAGCAACTCCTCCTGGATGAGCCGGGCGATCATATAGTCCGAGGGAATGATCACATCCACCGTGATACCGCCGCTGGACAGCTTGGTATACAGAGCCTCGTTGGAATCGTAGGTGGAGTAATTCACCTTGATGTTGGGATATGCCTCCTCGAAGGCTGCGATGATATCCACGGTGTCATCGCTGCCGTCGGCGATATTCTGACCCCAGTTGTACACATTCAGGGTAATGGTCCCCTGGCGGGAATAGCCGATGAAGCAGCCCAGACCCACCACCAGGCAGATCACCACCGCAATGGCAGCCACCCGCTTGAAGGTGCGCATGGTCTTGCTTTCGCTTCTGGCCCGGCGGGAAGTCTTGGTCCGCTCGGAGCGAAGCTGCAGCAGGTTCATGGTCACCATCAATACAAAGATCAGCAGGAACAGCAGGGTGAACATGGCATAGATCTTAGGCTGGATGGGCTTTTTGGTGTAGGAGTAGATCTCAACCGGCAGGGTAACAAAATCCAAACCAGTGACGAAGTAGCTGATGACAAAATCATCCAGACTCATGGTGAAGGCCATGATGGCACCGGACACGATGCCGGGCATGATCTCATGTAGGGTCACCTTGAAGAAGGCCTGGAAGGGGGTGCAGCCCAGGTCCATGGCAGCGTCCGTCAGGGAGGAATCCATCTGCTTCAGCTTGGGCATCACATTCAGAATGACATAAGGCAGATTGAAGGTGACGTGGGCGATCAGCAGGGTCCAGAAGGTCAGGCTGTCCCGCTGGCCCAACAGCTCCGTGCCCACAAAGATGAACAGCAGAGAAAGGCTGACACCGGTGACGATATCCGGGTTGGTCATGGGGATATTGGTCAGGGTCATGACCGTCTTGCGCAGCTTGGGATTCAGGTTATTGATGCCCACTGCTGCCACGGTGCCAAAGGTGGTAGCCACCAGGGTAGACAGAACCGAGATCAGGATGGAGTTGCCCAGCAGCTTCAGCAGGCTGTCGTCCTGGAACAGGCGGACATACTGCTGCAGGGTAAAGCCATCAAACCGGGTGATATCCTTGCCGGTGTTGAAGGATGCCACGATCAGCACCGCCATGGGGATATACAGGAAAACAAAAATCAGGATGGTAAAGATGCGGTTGATCTTTTTCATACGATGACACCGCCTTCCTCATCATCGCCGCCGAAGTGGTTCATGATGCCGGTACATACGAACACCAGCAGCATCAGCACCAGGCTCAAGGCTGCGCCCAGGTTGGGGTTGTTGCCCTGCTTGAACTGACGCTCGATAACGTCGCCAATCAGCACCGTATCCGTGCCGCCCAGCTTCTGGGAAATGTAGAAGGTGGACACAGCAGGCACAAAGACCATAGTGATGCCGGACAGGATGCCGGGTACAGACAGGGGCAGAACCACCTTGCTGAACACCTGCACGCTGTTGCAGCCCAGATCCTCCGCGGCCTCGATGAGCCGGGGATTGATCTTGACGATGGTGGCATACAGGGGCAGGATCATGTAGGGCAGGTAGTTATACACCATGCCCAGGATCACCGCGCCCGGAGTCCGGATCATCCGGATCCGGCCGATGCCAATGGCCTCCAGGAAATTATTGATGATGCCGGTATCCTGCAGCAGACCTACCCATGCCAGGGTTCGCAGCAGGAAGCTCATACACATGGGCAGCATCACCAGCATATACAGGATCTTCTGGGCGGTCTGTCCCCTGTGGGCGATGTAATAGGCCACGGGATAGCCCAGAAGCAGGCAGATGAAGGCGGAAGCCAGGGAGTACAGGATAGACTGCCACAGCACCGGCAGGTACATGCCCAGGCTCTTCACGTTGGTCAGGGCAAAGGCACCGGTATCCGGGTCTGTCAGCGCATAGTAACCCACCACGCCCAGAGGGATCAGGGTAAAGACCACCATCCAGAGGATGTAGGGGGTACTGAGCAGGATCGCGTTATTCTTCTTCATCCCCGGCATCCTCCGTCAGCTCGTCGTACTCGGCGGAGTAGGAGCTGTAGTCGCCAAACATACCGGAGTACTCACTCTTATGCATGATGTGAATGTCTTCCGGGTTCAAACGAATGCCGATGGTGGTACCCACGCCATGGAAATCCGTGGTCTGGATCAGCCACTTGAAGCCCCGGAAATCCACGATGATATCGTAGTTCAGGCCCTTGAAGGTGACAGAGGTGACCACGCCGATCAGGTGGCCCTGGGGCGGAGGCACGATGTCGATGTCCTCGGGACGGATAACCACGTCAACAGGCTCGCTGGGAGCAAAGCCCTTGTCCACACAGTCAAATACCCGGCCAAAGAACTTGACCTTGTAGTCAGACAGCATAATGCCGTCCAGGATGTTACTCTCGCCGATAAAGTCCGCAACGAATGCGTTTTTCGGCTCATTATAGATATCCTCAGGTCTGCCGATCTGCTGGATACGGCCCTTGTCCATGACCACCACGGTATCGGACATGGACAGTGCCTCCTCCTGATCGTGGGTGACATAGATAAAGGTGATGCCCATGGCCTGCTGGATGCGCTTCAGTTCGTTCTGCATATCCTTGCGCAGACGCAGGTCCAGCGCTGCCAGGGGTTCATCCAGCAGCAGGACCTTAGGCCGGTTTACCAGGGCCCGGGCGATGGCGACACGCTGCTGCTGGCCGCCGGACAGGTTGTCGATGCGGCGGTTTTCATAGCCCTTCAGGCTGACGATCTCCAGCATCTCATGAACACGCCGGTCAATCTCATCCTTGGGCAGCTTTGCCACCTTCAGGCCGAAGGCAATATTATCGTATACGTCCAGGTGCGGGAACAGGGCATACCGCTGGAACACGGTGTTAATCTGCCGCTGGTAAGGCGGAACATCGTTGATGACCGCGCCGTCAAAGGTCACCGTGCCGGAGGTGGGCTTCAGGAAGCCACCGATGATCCGCAGCGTGGTGGTCTTGCCGCAGCCGGAGGGACCCAGCAGTGTGAGGAATTCGTGGTCATTGAAGTAAAGATTGATGCCGTCGAGAATGCGTTCCCCGTCGAACTCCATGGTCAGGTCCCGGAGTCTGATGAGCTCTTTGGACATTATCCTCCCCCATTTCTTTTGTATGATTCGTCAGAATATGACAAGTATAACTATACCGAAAAAAAACGTAATGTCAATGTATTTTGTGCAAAATCCTCTGTTTTTTCACCGGGGACACAGGATAGGATATCCCATTCTCTCCGGAATACAAGGAAAATCGGGGCCATATGCCGCCGGGATATTAAAGGTGCTGCCAAAAGGGCCCTTAATAAAGCATGTCATTGCGAACCAGTCCGCAGACTGGTGTGGCAGTCTCCTAAATACAAGCGTAATCTAACGATTATGACTGGACAATGTCCAAAAACCAAGAGATTCCCACACCAGTGTAAGCACCGGCTCGGAATGACATCTATCTTCGATACCTTTTTGACACGCCAAAGGGCGCTGCCGATTTGGCAGCGCCCCGATGGTTTATTCTTCTGTGGTTTCTTCGGATTCCGGCTGTTTCTGCTTGTCCGCGTTGACATAGGCCATCAGCTCATCGCCGGTAATGGTCTCCTTCACCAGCAGGAATTCGCTGATCTCGTCCAGCAGCCGGCGGTTGTCCACCAGAATCTGCTTAGCATCGGCATAGCATTGGTTCAGGATCTTCTGCACTGCCAGGTCCACCTGATGGGAAGTCTCCTGGGAGCAGTCCATTTGCGCTTGGCCGTCCAGATAGGCATTGTGGACAGAGGCCGTGGCCATGAGGCCCAGCTCGTCGCTCATGCCGTACAGGGAAACCATATGCCGCGCCAGGGAGGTGGCCTTCTGAATATCGTTGGAAGCGCCGTTGGTCTGAACACCGAAGACTACCTGTTCGGCAGCCCGGCCGCCAAGGATGCCCCGCAGCTGGGACAACAGTTCGTCCTTGGTAGAGAGGAACTTCTCTTCCTCGGGCAGGTACATGGTGTAGCCCAGAGCGCCCTCGGTATGGGGAACGATGGTGATCTTGGACACAGGCATGGTCTGCTTCTCCAGGGTGGAGACCAGTGCATGGCCCACCTCATGGTAAGCAACTAGGCGCTTTTCTGTTTCGGTCAGCACCGTGTTCTTCTTTTCCGCACCGGCAACAACGGTGTCGATGGAAGCCATCAGATCCTCCTGGGTCACCATCTGACGGCCCATACGGACCGCCCGGAGGGCAGCCTCGTTGACCAGATTTGCCAGATCCGCACCGACGCAGCCCGCAGTGGCCTGGGCGATCTTCCGAAGATCTACATCCTCGCCGAGCTTGATCTTCCGGGTATGGACCTTCAGGGTGTCCAGACGGCCCTGGAGGTTGGGATTGTCCACCACGATCCGACGGTCAAAGCGGCCGGGACGCAGCAGAGCCTTGTCCAGGATCTCGGGACGGTTGGTGGCTGCCAGACACACGATGCCCTTGGTGGAATCGAAACCATCGATCTCTGCCAGCAGCTGGTTCAGGGTCTGCTCCTGCTCGGAGTTGCCGCCGTAGCGGGTATCGCGGCTGCGACCCACTGCGTCGATCTCGTCGATGAAAATGATACAGGGAGCCACCTTTGCCGCCTGCTGGAACAGGTCCCGGACCCGGCTGGCGCCCATACCTACGAACATCTCCACAAAATCGGAGCCGGAGATGGAGAAGAAGGGCACATCGGCTTCGCCGGCCACAGCCTTAGCGAGCAGGGTCTTACCGGTACCGGGAGAACCCACCAGCAGAGCGCCCTTGGGAAGCTTTGCGCCGATGGCAGTATATTTCTGGGGATTGTGGAGAAAATCAATGATCTCCTGAAGGGATTCCTTGGCCTCGTCCTGGCCCGCCACGTCCTTAAACGTAACGCCGGTCTGCTTTTCCATGTAGACCTTGGCCTTAGACTTGCCGAAGCCGCCCATCATGCCGTCGCCGCCCATACGCTTGGTCAGCATCCGCATGAACACGAACAGCACAGAGAACATGATGCCGTAGTACAGGATCATCATGATCATGGAGTTGTCCTCCACGTACTCTTCATCCACCTGAACACCCAGTGCTACCAACTCCTCAGCCAATGCACGGGTATCCCCATTGGGCAGGCCGGTAAAGCAGGCCTTCTGCTTGGCCGGGTCCTTGGCGGCTTCTTCCTTGGTCAGATAGACGATGCGGCCGTCATAGGTAAACAGCACCTCGGCCAGCTTTCCGGAATCCATGTCGGCCCGGAATTCATTATAGGTGGTCTTGACATACTGGCTCTTTTCAATGACATTCAGCACCCAGCTGAACAGCAGGACCAGCGCCAGGGTAATGATCAGCGCGGACCACAGACCGGTCTTGGGCTTGTCCCCATCCGGCTTTTTGTTGTCCCGCGGGTCCTTGCGGTTGCGTTCGTTATCCATAAATTGCCTCCTTGGGCTTGCATTTGGGTCATCATATCACATTTTCCCGCCGTAGGCAACGAATGATTCTTATCTTTGCGGTAAATTTTCTGTGAATTTCCGACGGAAATGTTAATTTTCCCCGGAAAACAAAATAAGAGTTGTGAAATCGGGTGGAATCTGATATAATGGTAAAGTCTATAAGTATGTACAAAATGGAGTTGAACCATATGAATGAAAAACGCCGTCCCCAGGGGCGGGAGAATGCCCCCCGCCGGGCAGACCGCTTTGCCGACCGCACTCCCGTGGAAGAAGTGGAGGGCCAGCTGGAGGGCCGCAACGCCCTGCAGGAAGCTCTGAAAAGCGGCCGCACCATCGACAAGGTCTTCGTAGCCGCCGGTGACACTGACAAGGGTCTCCAGCGTCTGGCCGCTCAGGCCAAGGAAGCCGGTGCCGTGGTAGTCCCCGTGGACCGCCGGAAGCTGGATGCCATGTCCACCACCCGGTCCCATCAGGGCATCATCGCCCTGGCCGCCGCCCATGTTTACTACACCATCGACGATATTCTGGAGGAAGCCGCCTCCCGGGGCGAAAATGCCCTGATCGTCATCTGCGATGAGCTTAGCGACCCCCACAACCTGGGGGCCATTATGAGAAGCGCTGAGTGTGCCGGTGCCCATGGTGTCATCATCCCCAAGCGCCGCAGTGTTGGTCTCACCGCCACCGTGGCAAAGGCCTCCGCCGGTGCAGTGGAATACATGAAGGTAGCCCGGGTCACCAACATCACCGCCGCCATCCAGGAGCTGAAGGACAAGGGCGTATGGGTCTTCGGCACCGCCGCCGAGGGTTCCATCCCCATGTACAAGGCCGACCTCACCGGCCCCACTGCCATCGTCATCGGCAACGAGGGTGACGGCATGAGCCAGCTTGTGCGGAAGAACTGCGACGTGATGGTCCACATCCCCATGAAGGGAAAAATCAGCTCCCTGAACGCCTCCGCCGCCGCATCCATTCTGCTGTACGAGGCTGTTCGCCAGCGCCTTTGATTTAGGAGGATGACCATTCATGGAAGAAAAAGACCTGACCCAGGAATTTGACCTGGACGAGATCCTGAACGAATTCCACGACCTTCCGGAGGAAAGCCCCGAGGAAGTGGAAGCGGACCAGGAGCTGAAGGCGCTGCTGGACCTGCCGGAAGCACCTGCTGTGGAGATCCCCGGCGACACCGGCGAGCTGCCTGCACTGGAAAACAAGGACGCTGTGCAGGCACCTGCCGTCACCGATGACGTGACCCTCCGCTTTGAGATTCCCGAAAAGGAAGAAACCAAAGAAGATCCCGCCGTTTCTGAGGATGCCACTGTCCGCATGGACCCTCCTGTCGAAGCCACAGCTGCTACGGAGGAATTCCTGCCCCCTCCCCCCATTGTTTTTACCCCCCGTTCCCGTCTGCGGGAACTGAAAAAGAAGCTGGTAGCAGGTCCCGAAAAGCGGTACTATGAGCTGAGTGGGATGGGCGTGGGTGGTCTGCAGGTGGCGATCCTGTTGAGCATCCTCATCGTTGCCCTGTGCGCAGGCATGACCACCCTGCATACCCTGGACCTGATTCCCGGGAACCGGCTGCGTCTGGTGATCTTCACCCAGGTGCTGGCCATGCTGCTGTCTGCCCTGCTGGGCTGCCATCTGATGATGGATGCCATCGGGGAGCTGCTGCGGGGCAAATTCACCGCCAATACCCTGCTGGTATTCACCTTCGCTGCCTGCTGCGCCGATGCCCTGTTCTGTCTGAAGGAGCTGCGGGTCCCCTGCTGCGCCGCCTTCAGCCTGGAAATGACCATGGCATTGCTTGCCCGGTATCATCGCCGCAGCACCGAAATGTCCCAGATGGATACCATGCGTAAGGCCGTCCGCCTCCACAGCATCGTCAAAGTGGAGGACTACTACGAAGAAAAGGACGGCATCCTCCGGGGCGACGGCCAGGTAGAGGACTTTATGGAGAGCTACAACCTGCCCTCCGGCCCGGAAAAGGTCCAGAGCGTCTACGCCTTCCTGAGCCTGCTGCTGTGCCTGGGCATTGCCACCTTTGCCGGCCTGCTCCACGGCGCATCTATGGCCGTTCAGGTTCTGTCCACCAGCCTGCTGGTGGCCCTCCCTGCCAGCTTCTTTGTCGCCCTGACCCGGCCCAAGGCCATTCTGGAGCGTCGGCTGCACATGGTGGGTACCGTACTGTGCGGCTGGAAGGGTGTGAAGAAGCTCTGCGGCAAGGCCGCCTTCCCCCTGGACGATGATGACCTGTTCCCTGTTGGCTCCACCAAGCTCAACGGCGTCAAATTCTACGGCGACCGGAACCCGGAGGAAGTGGTGTCCTACACCACCAGCCTGATCTGCGCCGCCGGCGGCGGACTGGTGCCGGTGTTCCGTCAGATGCTCACCAGCCGCAACGGAACCGAGTATCCCGTTGTAAATTTCCATAACTATGGCGGCGGCGGTATCGGCGGCGAGGTCTGCGACGAGCCTGTGCTGCTGGGCAACGCCGATTTCCTGCGGGATATGGGCGTGGAGATCCCCGAAGGCACTATGGTGAGCCAGGCAGTTTATGCCGCTATCGACGGCCAGCTGTGCGCCGTGTTCGCCATCTCCTATGCCAAGATGCGCTCCGCTGCCGCAGGCATCGTGACCCTCTCCGGCTACCGCAAGATCACCCCCGTCCTCACCGGCGGCGACTTTATGCTGACCGAAAGCCTGCTGCGGGGCAAGTTTGGCGTGAACACCCGCCGGATCGCCTTCCCCGCACCGGAGATTCGCCAGCAGCTTTCCCGAATCCAGCCCGACGCGGATGCTCCCGCCCTGGCCCTGACCACCCGGGAGGATCTGGTCTCCGCGGCTTACGCCGTCACCGGCGCCCGGTCTCTGCGTACCGCTTCCCGGCTGGGCGTTTGGATCCACCTGATCGGCGGCCTGCTGGGTATGCTGATCATGCTTGTTCTGGCTTACCTGGGTTCCACTGAACTGCTGACACCTACCAATGTGTTCCTGTACCAGCTGGTATGGATGGTCCCCGGTCTGCTGGTCA
>JAXJVC010000442.1:0-6034 GCA_036308745.1 Oscillospiraceae bacterium
ACATATCGCCCACGTGTTCCACGATGGTAGCCAGGGAGATGGGAGCAATGGTGATGACGGCGGTCAGCAGCATACCGGTATCCAGGTCCTTGCCGAAGATGGACAGCACCATGGCAAAGATGGCAGCCAGACGGACCACCTTGGGGTCATAGACCTTGGACAGGGCCAGAACACCGGTGTTCTCGCCATAGGTGGTGTTGGCAGGGGCGCCGAACAGGGCAGCAATGGCAGTTGCCACACCGTCGCCGGTGAGGGTGCGATGCAGGCCGGGGTCGGCAACGTAATTCTTACCCACGGTGGAGGAGATGGCACACATATCGCCCACGTGTTCCACGATGGTAGCCAGGGAGATGGGAGCAATGGTGATGACAGCGGTCAGCAGCATACCGGTATCCAGGTCCTTGCCGAAGATGGACAGGGCAGTGTTCTCCCAGATCACAGGGAAGCCAACCCAGTCAGCAGCAGCCACAGTGGCAGCCACATTGGCCCGGGCATCGGCATCCACAATCATGGCGAACAGGTAGGAAGCTACCACACCCAGCAGGATGGGGACGATCTTCACCATGCCCTTGCCCCAGATGTTGGCGGCGACCACCACCAGGATTGCTGCCAGGGCCACCCACCAGTTGCTCTGGCAGTTGGTGATGGCAGAGCCGGCCAGGGACAGGCCGATGCAGATGATGATGGGGCCGGTAACGATGGGAGGGAAGAAACGCATGACCTTCTTCGCACCGAACTGCTTGAACAGGAAGGCCAGCACCAGATACACCAGGCCCGCCACAGCCACGCCGAAGCAGGAATAGGTCAGGGGGATGGCCTCGCCGGAGGCGGTGACCAAGCCATAGGCGCCCAGGAAGGCGAAGGAGGAGCCCAGGAAGGCGGGGACCTTCCGGCCGGTGATCAGGTGGAACAGCAGGGTACCCAGACCGGCAAAGAACAGGGTGGTGGATACATTCAGACCGGTGATAGCAGGGACCAGCACAGTGGCGCCAAACATTGCGAACAAATGCTGCAGGCCCAGGACCAGCATCTTGGGAGTACCCAGGGTACTGGCATCGAAGACCGCTTCATTGGTCTTTTCGGGAGTTGCCATAGAAAACATCCTTTCTTTTGTGCAAAAACAGGAGGTCCCAGGTTATTCCCGAGGCCTCCTTCCGCGCATTTTTATTCTGTGACAGTATACCGCTTATTTTGTCAAATTGCAAGGAAAGAATACGCCTTTCGATGCCAAAATATGAATATTTTGTGACGGCGGTTTTGTGGATTTTGTATTTCCATGCGTGCAATGTCGAAACAGCGCATGGAATATGCTAAATTATCGCTTCGTGTCCGAATTCGATACGCCACTGCAGGGGCGGGTCAATGACCCGCCCTTAAGCATATTCTTATCTGCTTCCCTTATCGTAAGGGATGCCCTCTGCCTTGGGAGCCCGGGACTTCTTGGAGGTGAAGGCCAGGACAGCCAGGGTCACCAGGTACGGCAGCATCCGGTACAGGTGAGAGCTGATGCCCAGTTCTGCCAGCATAAAGACGCCGTCGCCGTTGATGTCGATGGAGCTGTAGGCCGCGGCAATGCACTTGAACAGGCCGAACAGCAATGATGCGCCTGCAATATTCAGGGGCTTCCAGTTGCCGAAGATCATAACCGCCAGGGCCAGGAAGCCGAAGCCTGCCACATCACCGTTGGCGGTACAGTTGGCGGTGGTGAGAGAGTAGACGAAGCCGCCCATGCCAGCCAGGGCGCCGGAGATGGTGGTGCCGGCGTAGCGCATTCTGTAGACGTTGATGCCAAGGCTGTCGGCAGCCTGGGGATTTTCGCCGCAGGCCCGGAGCCGCAGACCAAACCGGGTCTTATACAGCACAATGGACAGCACCACGAAGATCAGGATGCAGATATAGGTGGCCAGGTACACCTTGTGCAGGAAGGTCTCGCCCAGGAAGCCGATATCCACGCTCTTGTCGATGCCGAAGGTGGACTTTTTCAGCATGAACCAGGAGGCGGCGTCACCGGTGGTCATCCGCAGGGTGTTCTGGTTGGCGATGATCCGGACCAGGAACAGTACCAGGGCGGGAGCCATCAGGTTCAGGGCCGTACCGCCGATGGTCTGGTCAGCCTTCAGATTGATGGAGGCGAAGGACAGCAGCAGGGAGAATACGGCACCCATAATGGCGGCTGCCAGCATAGCCAGCAGTTCCAGCCCCTGGAGGGTCAGCCAGTCGCCGGTGCGGGCGGCGGTGAGGAATACATCGAAGCCCTGCATGGTGTGGACGAAGAGAACGCCGATGAAGGCGCCGAAGATCATAATGCCTTCCAGTGCCAGGTTGATGATGCCACTGCGCTCAGCAAAGACACCAGCCAGAGCCACGATCATCAGGGGAACGGCGTACAGTAAAGTCTGCTGAATCAGAAAACTCATGCCTGCTCCCCTCCTTTCTCCTCTTGCTTGTTTGTTTTCTCAGGTTCCGCGTTGGCGTTGGGTGCGTCTGCCTTTTTCTTGCCCTTCAGCAGCATCCGGATCACCAGGGAGAAGGCGCTGAGGTAGACGATGACGGAGATGATCACGTCGGTAATATATTCATTGTAAGCCGTAAAGCCGGTGAGCTGCTGGCCTACGATGTCCAGCATAGCCATAAAGATGCCGGAGAACACCACGCCGATGGGGTTATTCACTGCCAGCAGGGCCACGGGGATGCCGTTGAAGCCGGCAGCAGGCAGGGACTGGTAGGTGGACCAGAAGAACTCGGTATTGCCGGAGAGCCAGTACAGCGCCGCGCCGCCGCCAGCCAGTGCGCCGGCGATGCCCATGGACAATACGATGTTGCGCTTATCATTGATACCGGCATACCGGGCGGCATGACGGTTGGAGCCGCAGGCCTTCAGCTGGTAACCCAGGGTGGTCTTGCTCATCAGCACTGCCATGGCAATGGCAATGAGGATGGCGATGAGGATGCCGCCGTTGACCTGGGAATTGGGGAACAGCACATCCAGTCCCATCTTGGGGGTGGCAACGCCGTTGAAGGAGGTCTTGTAGATATAGCCGGTCTTGGTGTTTTCCACCACGTTCTTGAAATTGCTCACATCAAAGGACCAGGTGACGATATTGGCCGCCAGCCAGTTGGTCATGATGCAGGCCAGAACTTCGTTGATGTTCAAAAATGCCTTCAGGGCGCCGGGGACCGCACCCCACAGGGCACCTGCCAGGCAGCCGCCCAGGAAGGCCAGGATCCAAATCAGGCCCGCGGGGACCACATCGCTGGGGATGGACAGGGCGATCATCAGGGAGACCATGGTACCCATCAGGTACTGGCCCGGGGCACCGATGTTGAACAGGCCCGTCTTGTTGGCAACCGCCACGGAAAGGCCGGTCATGATCAGGGGGGTGGCCCGGAAGAGCATATTGCCCAGGGAGGTGGAGTTAAAGCCCCAGGTAAGCTGACCCGCGGCATTTCGTCCGGTGGACAGGATACCCGCGTAGATCAGACGGACACCGTCCCACATACCGGAAACGCCGATGTTGCTCTTGCTCAGACCCACGATGGCAACCACGACAGCGCCCACGGTCAAGCCCACCAGAATGGAGATCAGGGACGCCAGCACCTTCTTGGTGGCTTCTTTTTCATAGATGTTCAGAAGGGTGTTTTTCATGCCTGCTCTCCTCCTTTCCCGCTGCGCTTGGCACCGGCCATATACAGGCCCAGTTCCTGGACAGTGGTGGTTTTGGGATCCAGTTCGCCCACGATCTCACCCTCGTACATGACGAGGATCCGGTCGGATACGTTCATAACTTCATCCAGCTCCAGGCTCACCAGCAGCACGGCCTTACCGGCATCCCGCTGGGCCACCAGCTGGCTGTGGATATATTCGATGGCGCCCACATCCAGGCCCCGGGTGGGCTGGACCGCGATGAGCAGAGGGTTCTCCCGGTCGATCTCACGGCCGATGATGGCCTTCTGCTGATTACCGCCGGACATGCTCCGGGCAATGGTCACAGGGCCCTGGCCGCTGCGCACGTCATACTGCCCGATGATGCTGTTGGCATACTCCCGGACAGCATCCTTCTTGATAAAGCCCAGTTTCTGGAACCGGGGTTCCTGGAAGGACTGGAGGACGATGTTGTTTTCCAGGGTGTCATCCAGCACCAGGCCGTGCTTGTGCCGGTCCTCGGGGATGTGGCTGATGCCCGCCTGGCTGCGCTTGTGGATGCTGGCCTTGGAGATATCCTTGCCGCAAAGGGTGATGGTTCCGGCGCTGATCTTTTCCAGGCCGGTCAGGCCGTAGACCAGTTCGGACTGGCCGTTGCCGTCGATGCCCGCGATGCAGACGATCTCACCGGCACGGACCTGGAAGGTCACATCGTTGACGGCATTCTTCTTGCCGGTCTTGGCGGGAACGGTCATGCCCTTCACATCCAGGATGGTATCGCCGGGCTTGGCCTCCTCCTTCTGGACCTGGAGCTGAACAGGACGGCCAACCATCATGTTGGACAGCTCCTGCTTGTTGGTATCCTTGATGTCCACGGTGCCGATATACTTGCCCTTGCGCAGGACGGTACAGCGATCCGCCACGGCCATGATTTCATTGAGCTTGTGGGTGATAAACAGGATGGACTTGCCTTCCCTGGCGAAGCCCCGCATGATCTCCATCAGCTCGTCGATCTCCTGGGGAGTCAGGACGGCGGTAGGTTCGTCAAAAATCAGGATCTCGTTGTCCCGGTAGAGCATCTTCAAAATTTCGGTACGCTGCTGCATACCCACGGTGATGTCCTCCACCTTGGCATCCAGATCCACATGGAGCTTGTACTTTTCAGACAGCTCCTGGACTTTTTTCCGGGCAGACTTCTTCTGGAGGAAGCCGAACTTGGTGTCCTCCGCGCCCAGGATGATATTGTCCAGGACGGTGAACACGTCCACCAGCTTAAAGTGCTGATGCACCATGCCGATGTTCAGGGCAGTGGCATCGTTGGGGTTGTTAATCTGGACGACCTCACCGTTTTTCTTGATGACGCCCTTTTCCGGCTGGTAAAGGCCGAAGAGAACAGACATCAAGGTGGACTTACCGGCACCGTTTTCGCCCAGCAGGGCGTGGATCTCGCCACGGCGCAGCTGCAGGGTGATATCATCGTTGGCCACGATACCGGGAAACTCTTTTCTGATATTGAGCATTTCAATAATGTAATCCGATTGCATTATGAAGAGCCCTCCTTCCCGTAATTACAGACAAAGCTATTATAATAGGATACCAGCAAAAAAGCAAGAATAATCCGAAATAGCAGCAGGATATTTGTAGATTATGAGCAAAATATGGCAGTGTATAAAAAATCCCCCGGATTGGCATCCGGGGGATCTGAAATGATTTTACTTGAAATACTTGACAGCGGCCTCGAACATACGGATGTCGTACTCGCCGGGGACATTCTTGTACAGTCCCTTGCCGATACGCTCGCTGTGGCCCATCTTGCCGAAGACACGGCCGTCGGGAGAGGTGATGCCCTCAATGGCGAACAGGGAGCCGTTGGGGTTGAAGGCGGCATCCATGGTGGGCTTATTCTCCAGGTCCACATACTGGGTAGCCACCTGGCCGTTGGCGGCCAGCTGCAGTGCCAGCTCTTCGGAAGCGAAGAAGCGGCCCTCGCCGTGGGAAATGGCCACGTTGACCACATCGCCCACATTCATCAGGCTCAGCCAGGGGCTCTTGTTGGATGCGATCCGGGTGCGGACGATCCGGCTCTGGTGACGGCCGATGGTGTTGAAGGTCAGGGTCGGGCAGGTATCGTCAGTGTCACGGATCTCGCCGTAGGGAACCAGACCCAGCTTGATCAGCGCCTGGAAGCCGTTGCAGATACCGCACATCAGGCCGTCCCGGTCATTCAGGAGCTTCATCACCTGCTCCTTGATGGCAGGGTTGCGGAAGAAAGCGGTGATGAACTTGGCGGAGCCGTCGGGCTCGTCGCCGCCGGAGAAGCCGCCGGGGATGAAGATCATCTGGCTGTCGGCAATTTTTGCGGCAACGGTCTCCACGCTGCGGGAAACATCC
>JAXJVC010000443.1:0-1626 GCA_036308745.1 Oscillospiraceae bacterium
CCGACAGGCCTGACTGATGAGGAACGGCGACATCTGAAAGCCAGAATGCAGATTGTTAGATAGGTAAAATTTCAAACATTCTACCATCTTTACTGACTGCATTCCGTATCTAACTGCATCGCCATTCCTCATCAGCGACTCGCTAAGAGCCGCCTTCGGCGGTTGCTCGCTTGCATGGCACCTGCGGGCGCACACGCCCCGGCTTGCGCCGGGCCACCTTCCCCTCGGGGGAAGGCATGCGGCTGCGCCGCTAAACGATAATTGATACGATTATCGGAAGGGTTGATAGACTGTTCATATTTTTGTCTTTTTTTGTTTTCAATTCTGTTATTGGATGTTCAAAACCCTCAGGTATCTTAATTACAGAAAGGTTGCGGAAGCCGTGAGCCGCTCCCTTTCACCTCCGTAGATCCTCTTTTCTACCTCTCTTCTTTCCAAAATATCCTTTCGCGGAGACCCCCGCTGCCCAGCAGGCAGCGGGGGTTTTTCCGTGTTTTTTCTTATCCACGCCATACATGATTTTTAAGGGTTGGGAAATACTAGTTCTGAAAAGGCGGTGGGTGAATGGAGAAATATTCTTGCAAGACGATGATCCTCTCCGGGGACGGGGCGGTTTCGGCACTGGGAGAGATGGGCGGAAAGCGGCTGTTTCTGGTGACGGATCCCTTCTTTATGAAAAACGGAATGGCCCGGAAGGTGGCGGAAGCGGCGAAATGCCAGCAGGTGGAGATTTTTGATAAGGTACAGCCGGACCCGACGGTGGAGCTGGCGGCAGAGGGGACGGCAAGGGTTCGGGAATTTCAGCCGGATTTGCTGGTGGCCCTGGGGGGTGGCAGCGCCATGGACTGCGCCAAAGCTATGGCTTTCTTCGCCAAGGGGAATTATAAGCTGGTGGCCATCCCCACCACCTCTGGTTCCGGGTCGGAGGTGACGGATTTTGCCATCCTGACCCATGGGAAGGTAAAGCACCCCCTGGTGGATCCGGCGCTGCGGCCGGATGCGGCGATCCTGGACAGCGACCTGCTGGAGGAACTTCCCAGGGGGTTGGTGGCGGACTCCGGATTTGATGTGCTTGCCCATGCGGCGGAGGCCTATGTGGCCAAGGATGCGGGGACCATTACGGACCTGTATGCCCGGGACGCTTTTAGCAGCGCCTACGCGTCTCTGCCGGCTTCCTACGCCGGGCGGAAGGAGGTGCGGCTGAAGGTGCATATGGCGGCCACCATGGCGGGGCTGGCCTTCACCCAGGCGGGGCTGGGGCTGTGCCACGCCATGTCCCACAGCCTTGGGGGGATGTTTCATGTACCCCACGGGCGGCTAAATGCCATTTTGCTCCCTGCGGTGATCAGCTGCAACGCCCACACGGCGGGGAAGAAATACGCGGAACTGGCCCGGGCGGCGGGGATGGGCGGCAGTGCGGACACCATTGCGGTGCGGAATCTGAAAAACGGGCTGATCCGGCTGCGGCGGGAGCTGGACTTGCCGGAGACCCTGGCCCAGGCGGGGGTCAGTCCCAAGGCGGTGTGGGCCAATGTGGGGAGCATCGTGAAGTCGGCGCTGGAGGATCCCTGCTGCAAGACCAACCCGGTGGCGGCGGACGACTTCCTGGTGCGCAGAATCCTGGAA
>JAXJVC010000444.1:0-2261 GCA_036308745.1 Oscillospiraceae bacterium
GGGGAAGTGGTGGATATCATCCAGGGGGGCTATCAGGTGGACGCGGATAACGCGGGGCGGCTGTACCGGCACCTGTGGATCTACACCCATGGCATCGCCACACTGCTGGTTACGAAAGTGTGCCAATTTACAGACGAGGAAATTGGACAGATGCTGGCGGAGGTTTTTACAAGCCTACTGAAGAAAGGAGAATGACATATGGGAAGAAAGATTATAAAGGTTATGTTGATTTTCCTGGGTGTGCTGCTGGCTGGCATCCTGATTTTGCTGGCAGGGGCCTGGTCCGTGTTTGGAGAAAAGGTAACTGCGGCCCAGAGTGTCCGGAAACTGGAGGACGGCCTGTACTACATGGAGTACAAGGGAGACTATGGCTTTGATGCCTTTCTGGAACAGGGCGGCGCTGCTTCTGAGCAAGTCATGGCGGAGCACATTACATCTTTTCTCTCCGGCGGCTTCGTAAAGGGAGGAGCCAACCCCGGCCCCAAGAACTTTGGCTGCAGTACCCTGTCTGTTACCGGCCTGATGGGAAGAAACTACGACTGGGAGGGTACTGACGGCTGTGCAATCATCATTCACGCAAAGCCGAAGCACGGGTATGAGTCCTATTCCACAAATTGGCTGGAATTCCTGGGCTTTGGCCGAAACTGGAAACCCGAGGGCTTTGCCAATCAGTATATGGCCATTACGGCGGTTTATGTACCTATGGACGGTATCAATGAAAAGGGCCTGGTGGTTGCGGACCTGGTGAACGGCGACAACGAGCAGACCCATCAGCGTACTGACAAGGCAGATCTGACCACCAGCACCGCCATCCGCCTGCTCCTTGACCGGGCTGCGACGGTGGACGAAGCCATTGCTCTTCTGGAGCAGTACGATATGAACTCTGCCATTGGAATGGCCCATCATCTTGCCATCTCCGATGTCACCGGAAGAAGCGTTGTGGTGGAATATGTGAATAACGAAATGATTGTCACGGAAACTGCCGTGGTGACCAACCACTATCTGTCGCCGGGAGAAAAGCTAGGTGTGGGAAACGAGGAATCCATTGCCCGATTTGGCAGGCTTATGGAGCTGCGGGAGGGCGTCACCGGCGCGGAGGAAATGCGCGACGCGATGGAGGCGGTATCCTATTCCGGCATCACCCGCTGGAGCATTGTGTATGATCAGAATGCCAGGTCTCTTGATTTTTACTGGAATCGGCAGTTTGATATGCCCCATCACTTTGAGATAGAAAAATAAAGGAGAAGGAATTATGCATTTCATGTTCGAGAACACATCCAATACACGTCCGATTTTGGAAAACAGTCTGAAATATATTCGCAGTGATGTTCCCATCCGGGTATCTGAGGCGGAGCGGGAATGGATGCTGGCAAACGATATTGTTACCATTATTGACCTGAGAACGGAGGAGGAACGGGCAAGGAAAGTCTGTCCTTTGGCTACGGATGAACGGTTTTCCTATCATTGTATGCCTGTGACAGGCGGGGATATCATACCGCAGTCAACGGACATGGTGTCAAAATCCTATATCAAGATGGTGGACGCCTGGTTCCAAGAAACGATTGACTTTCTGCTAAACGCCAAATCCAATGTTCTTTATTTCTGTAATGCAGGAAAGGACAGAACGGGAGTCGTATCTGCTGTTTTACTGCATAAATTTGGAATGAAGGAAGAGGATATCGTTGCCGACTACATGAAGTCAAAGGAGAATCTCAGGGCTATGCTTGAGGCGTTTGCAAAGCAAAACTCCTCGGTTGATATAGAGATCATTACACCTCATGAAGAGTACATCAAAGGGTTTCTGGCTTGGTATAACCGGAAATGACATGAATTTTGAACATAGGAAAGGCCCGGCGGTTTCCCGCCGGGCCGCATTGTTATTTTGTGGGGTCGTAGTTGACGATGATGTTATGCTCGGTCAGGGCGGAGACATTGTCGATTTCATTGCCGTAGACGTTGACCTGGACCAGGTGGTAGCAGTTTGCAATGGCGTCAACGCTGGTCAGGAGGTTGTAGTCCATATACACATAGCCAATCTGCTCCAGCTTGCTCAGGTTGTCGATGCTGGTCAGGGCGTTGTAGGAGCCGTCGATGACCCGCAGGGTGCATCCTTCCTGCCAGTCGGGCAGCGCAGCCACCTTGTTATAGGCGAAGTCCAGAATGTCCAGCTTTAAGAGGGCATTCAGGGCGGAGATGTCGGTGATCTCGTTGCTGGCGATGCTCAGGTTCACCAGCTCGGAGCAGGAAGCCAGAGGGGATAC
>JAXJVC010000445.1:0-2932 GCA_036308745.1 Oscillospiraceae bacterium
AGCCTGTACATCCCCACCTGCTTCTTCTCCTACACCGGCGAAGCCCTGGACAAGAAGACCCCGCTGCTGCGCTCTATGGATGAAGTCTCCAGAGAGGCCATCCGCATCCTGCGGCTTTTTGGCGATACTGAAACCAAGCGTGTCACCGCCTCTGTAGGTGCTGAGCAGGAGTATTTCCTACTTCCCAGGGATCTTTACGATCAGCGCGAGGATCTACGGCTCACCGGCCGCACCCTGTTCGGTGCTCCCGCTCCCAAGGGCGAGGAACTGGAGGATCACTACTT
Organism: Oscillospiraceae bacterium; assembly: GCA_036308745.1. Taxonomy (GTDB): domain Bacteria; phylum Bacillota; class Clostridia; order Oscillospirales; family Oscillospiraceae; genus Faecousia. Next base: position 285 of record JAXJVC010000445.1, read on the forward strand.
CGGTACGATCCGCACCCGTGTGTCCGTCTTTATGAAGGATCTGGATGAGCAGCTTTGGCGGCTGGGCATTCTGTCTAAGACCAAGCACAACGAGGTCGCTCCCTGTCAGCACGAAATGGCCCCCATCTACTCCAGTGCCAACAGCGCCTGTGATGCCAAACAGCTGATCATGGAGATCATGAAGAAGTGCGCCGCCAAGCACAATCTGGTGTGCCTGCTCCATGAAAAGCCCTTTGCCGGTGTGGCTGGTTCCGGCAAGCACAACAACTGGTCTCTTGCCACTGACGGCGGCAAGAATCTGTTCAGCCCCGGAAAGACCCCCAGCCAGAACGCTCGGTTTCTGGTGTTCCTGGCGGCTTTCATTGCCGGTGTGGATGAATATCAGGATTTCTTGCGCTGTACCGTGGCTTATGCCGGCAACGACCACCGTCTGGGCGCTGCAGAAGCACCTCCCGCCATCATATCCGTGTTCCTGGGAGATGAGCTGAATGCCATCATCCGTTCCATCATCGACGGCACCAACTACCAGGAGCCGGAAAAGAGTATGCTTCGCATCGGCGTTGACGTTCTGCCTGCCATTCCCAAGGATACCACCGACCGGAACCGTACCAGCCCCCTGGCCTTTACCGGCAATAAGTTTGAGCTGCGTATGCTGGGTTCTTCCCAGTCCATCGCGGAACCCAACATCGCCTTGAATACCATCATGGCAGAGGAACTGGCTCGTTTTGCCGATGTGCTGGAAAAGGCCGAGGATTTTGACGAGACCCTGCACGACCTGGTCTGCGATGCCTTTACCAATCACCAGCGGATCCTGTTTGACGGCAACGGTTATTCTGACGAATGGAAGGAAGAAGCTGCCCGCCGGGGTCTGAGCAATCTGTCCTCCACTGCTGTGGCACTGCCCACTTATGTGCAGTCCAAGAATATCGACCTGGTGGTACGCCACGGGATCTTCACGGAAAATGAATTCCGTGCCCGGCACGCAATCCATCTGGAGGCCTATAACAAGCTGGTCAATATCGAAGCCCAGACCATGGTGGATATGGCTGTCCATCAGATTTTACCTGCCGCCATCCACTATACCCGCAGCCTTTGTGATGCTGTGAATGCCAAGATGAGCATCGGTGCAGGCTGCCGGGCGGAAAAGGCTTTGATCCAGCGGCTGTCCGATACCACGGACGCGCTGTATGATGCCATCGAGGCGCTGAAGGAAGCCCTTATGGGTGTACCGAAGGCTGCGGCCGCGGCGGCCTGCCATTACCGTGAAGATGTGGTGCCTGCCATGGATGCGGTACGAAAGGAAGCGGATGTGCTGGAGGCTATGACCGATAAGTGTTATTGGCCTTATCCCACCTATTCCGATCTGCTGTTCTATTGATAATGATTCCGCCTGTGGAAAATCCACAGGCGGAATTTTTGTCGTTAAGGTTGTGTTCCGTGGTATTTTACCTGTTCTTTTACCAGCTTGCTGTCCAGGCGGTAGAAGGGGGCGGGACCTTCAAGCTCCGTATCGTCGATGGTCATGTCGGCCCGGATGGCACTGTCATAGATGGACTTCCCCAGGAAGGGGATGGGCACTCTGGCATACCACACCAGGAATTGGGCGTGATAGCGCACCTCGGCGGCAAAGGAGTGGAAGGATACGTTGGCGGTGTGGGTAGCCAGGATCGCGGCCTTTTCAAAATCTGTCAGGTGTTGAGGGTCGGCGATAAAGATGGTCTCGTGATCGCAGACACAGTGTCCCGCCGCCTGGTTGTTGGAATTCAGAAAACGGGGGAGACGGGTGTTTTTGGACGAAGCGCCGGGCCTTCTGCTCCGTGCATACACCGCCCTGTAATGCTTCGGTACCTGGACGGCTCCGTTTTGGGCAAAAGAAGCGATTTTTCGGACATACAGCTCCCCGATGAGATAGGAACCCTCTGCTTTGGGGTCCAGGAAATAGGCTTTCAGGGCTTTGTGATGCTGCTGGCCCCGGGCGGCTACCACCCGGTTGATCTCCCGGTTCAGTGCTGCGCGGTTTTCAGACTGGGGATCGGAAAGGCACCGGGTCAATATAGCGGTGTCGAAGACGATAAAGGAGACCGTCACACCGGGGGTGTCCCCATCTGCGGGGACGGCTTCCGAAGCATCAAATTCCTGCTCCCGCATTTTGAACAGGCTGTATATATAGCCTTCTCCTTCGGGGACGGCGTAGAGATACCAGTCGTCATAGAATCGGCTGCACTGCCGCTCTTGTCCCTGGTCGTTGGGGAAAACGGAGATTCCTTTGGCTGCCAGGATGTCAGAAAGGGATCTGGAAAGGGCAAAAAAGCCGTCCCGGGTTTGATGGACATCCCCGAAGCTGAGACAGTGGATGCTTATCAGATTTTGAAAGAAGGATGGGATGTTCATAGGGCAGCTTCCTTTCGCGTCTATACTTTCGTGTTTCTTGGATTGATATGATACAATGAATATATCATAGATTTTTCCATTCAACAAGATGTATAACAGCCTTATGGAAAGATACAGCCCCCATGGAGGAAAACTGAACTGCTCCCCGTCAAGTGGACAGTGAAATAAAATAAAGATTTTTTGCACTTCCGGTAGCCTGTTTGGTTACCGGAAGCCTTTTTTAGGCAGCACGGCACTGCGGTGCCGTGGGAACCTCA